>CAJXXD010000127.1 GCA_913062835.1 uncultured Gammaproteobacteria bacterium | reverse complement strand
CAGCATTCGTACTTTTTCGTGAACGATCGGCACACCAAAGGTGTTGTCGTTGTTGGCGTAGTATTGGATATCGACTTTATCGCGGGTGCCTTTGCGTACCGCATGGTCTTCCGCGATGAAGGTGTACTTCAGTGGCTGTCCAGCACATTTCATTTCCGTATTGGGACGCGTGAAAACACCTTGGCCACCTTCATTCGTGAACCGATCCAGTGCTTGCCACGACTTGGCTGCATA
Source organism: uncultured Gammaproteobacteria bacterium (assembly GCA_913062835.1). GTDB lineage: Bacteria > Pseudomonadota > Gammaproteobacteria > Pseudomonadales > Litorivicinaceae > HIMB30. Next base: position 3,980 of record CAJXXD010000127.1, on the reverse strand, counting down.
CTCAGGGCCTGCATAAACCGAGGCAATGCCGGATTGGCCGATCAAGTCTTTGCTCATGCCCTCGATCTTCTCGTAGGCCAATCTTAGGCCCATCGCGACCACCAGCACGTCATAAGGCACCTTCTCACCAGAGGCAGTGGTGACGACTTGTGCCACGGGGTCGATCTCGGCCACCCAGTCCTGAATTAGGTTGGCCTGAGCGGGCAACCAATCTTGAGTTTGCGAGACGCTGTAATCACGTGATTTGAGACCTGCACCAATCAGGGTGAAACCGGGTTGATACCAGTGCTCTTTGCGCCCATCAATAACCGTAATAGACCCGCCGTCCATCCGTTCAGCAAAGCGATTGGCCAGGGAGGCTCCGGCGGCACCGGCACCCAAAATCAGGATGCGGGCATTGGTTTTGGTCGGCGCTTTAGCCGCCAGTCCCAGTGGGGTGTATTGAAGGGCGGTGCCAGCGGTGAGCACCTTTAGAAAATCCCGGCGATTGACGGTCATGGCAGATCTCCCTGTCTTTAATGGGCGCTATGATCGGGAATCTTTTGTCAGACAACCTTGACGTGGGTCACTTTCTGGGATGTCTGGGTATAAGCTTAGACTAAATGAGAATAACGAGGCGTATGCGCCACAACGAGGAGTGAAGTGATGTTACTCGATTCATTCGAACGATTGGTGGAATCGGGGCCTTCGGCCGATTGCTTGGCGCATCGTGTCGGTGAGCGTTGGGCGTTATTTAGCCGAAGACAAGTCTGGGATGCCGCTCGGGCCTTGGTGGCTGTCTGGCAGGGTCAGGGTCTGACACCCGGGGATCGGGTGTTGATCATGATGGAGAATCGCCCGGAATGGGCTGTGGCCGCAATTGCGGCAGCCTACGCTGGATGGGTGCTGGTCCCAGCCTACACCACGCACTCCGATGCCGAAGTGCACTACTTAATCGATCAAACCGAACCCAAAGCCGTCATTGCCTCTGAGGGATTCGCAGGCCGTCTTTCCCAATTCATGCCGAACGCGTTGTCACATTGGGTGGGAGGGGCCTCTGATGCGCTGGATGTGCCTGTACCTTCAGAAGGTGCCATGCCTCTGAGATTCGATGCGACAACTGACAGCTTGTATGCGCTCATCGCGACCTCGGGCACCAATGGGTTACCAAAAATCGCGATGTTGTCTCAAGGCAATCTGCGCGCCAATGTCGCGTCCATTCTCGATATTTTGCGCGATGCCGAGCTATTGAAGCCCCAACGATTCTTGTCGTTTCTTCCGTTGGCGCATGCCTATGAGCACATGGCGGGGCTGCACCTGCCACTGGCGATGGGTTCAAGTATTTATTATTGCGAGAAGCTCGAACGACTGCCCGGCGACATGGCGGCGGTGAAGCCTACGTTGATGACTGCGGTACCACGGTTGTACGAGCTGCTGCACAGCAAGATTGAGTTACAAGTCGCTCAGTCGTCAAAGCTGAAACAGGCGTTATTCAAGGCGACCCTTCGTTTGGGTGTCAAGTCACCGTCTGAGATGAGTGCATTCGAGCGGGTCTTGAATGGCGTCTGTGAACGCTTAGTTCGCGCCAAAGTCAGACGTCGATTCGGCGGGGCGCTTTTGTATTTTGTCTCAGGCGGTGCAGCCTTGAACCCAAAGATTGCCGAATTCTTTACCGCCTTGGGCGTCGGTATTCTGCAAGGTTACGGGCAAACTGAGGCCTCGCCAGTGGTCAGCGTGAACCGCCCAGGCGCGGTGCGCACGGATACGGTGGGCCCACCGCTTCCGGGGGTGGAGGTACGTCTCAGCGAGGCAGGCGAGCTGCTGGTGAAGGGGCCCATCGTCATGCAGGGATATTGGAAAGCACCGGAGGCCACTCTGGCCACCCTGAATAACGGTTGGTTGCATACCGGGGATTTGGCAGAGATCGACCCCGACGGGCACATTCGGATCGTAGGCCGGATTAAGGACCTTATTATCAACTCAGGCGGGGAAAACATCGCGCCGGCGCCGTTGGAAGCGGCTTTGATGTTTCACCCAGATGTCGCACAAGCTGTGGTCGTGGGCGATGGTCGGCCGTGGCTAAGCGCGCTGATTGTGCTTAGTGAGACCGCTATTGAACGGGGTGAGCCCAAAGAATCGGTGGTTCGAGCGATCTTGAAGTCAGTCAATGCGGATCAGCCTGCCTACTTGCACATCCGCAAGGCGCTCGCAGTGGATGAGCCCTGCACGCTGGAAAACGGTTTATTAACCCCAACGCAAAAGATCAAGCGTCACCAGTGGATTGCAGCACACCAAGATGCCCTCGACGCGCTCTATTGAGGGCTGTCATCAGACGGTCAATTGGATGAGGTACACTCCGCGCGTTGTGAATTTAAGGGGGCTCGGGTGTCTATATTCTTAACGTTTCTTTGGCTTGGGCTGACCTCGTTTGGCGGTCCGATGGCCCACATTGCGATCTTTCGGCGACGTTTTGTCGAAAAAGAGGGGCTGTTAACCGACGCTGAGTACGCAAGCTTGGTTGCGCTGTGTCAAGTGATTCCAGGCCCTGCGTCCTCACAGGTCGGTATGGCCTTGGGGTATCGGCTCGGAGGGTTGCTCGGAGCTTTGTTGGCTTGGTTTGCTTTTACCTTGCCGAGCGCGGTTTTGATGGGTATCGGTGCGTATCTTTGGTTGTCCGGGGAGTTCGTTGAGTTAGGCTGGGTCATCGTGGCGCTCAAACTGGTGGCCTTAGGCATCGTCACTCAAGCCGTGATCGGGATGTGGCAGAGCCTCTGTGTGGAACACAGCGCCAAAGTGATTGCATTGATTGCTGCGGTTCTGTTCTACATCGAACCGACCGCTTGGGTGCAGCTTGGAATGATCGCAGCGGCGCTGGTAGCCGGGGATATTAAGGCGCGACAAGCCGCTTTAGAGTCCTTTGAAGTGAAGACCCAAAGCCTGAGCCTTGGCTTGGGCTGTGTGGCTGTCGTTGTGATCGGAGTCGCACTCAGCGCGCTGCTGCCCGGTGAGTCCGGTCTGTGGCACATCATCAGTGGCCATTTTGTCTCTGGCGCGCTCGTATTTGGCGGAGGGCACGTCGTATTGCCTCTGTTGCAGGCTGAGTTTGTTCCGCCTCTCAGCGAAGCAGGTTTCCTAGCAGGCTATGGCTTAGCGCAAGCCATGCCCGGGCCCTTGTTTACGTTAGCGAGTTATCTCGGCGGCCTCAGCTGGACTGAAGCGCCTTGGCTCGGTGCCTTGGTGGCCACGCTGGCGATCTTTATCCCAGGCGCCTTATTGCTCGCCGGTGCGGCCTTGGTTGGGCATTCGCTCTTACCTTGGCTTAAAGCGCGCATTCTTTGGGTAAACGCGGTTGTGGTGGGGTTGTTGGCGTCGGTTCTAGTCAATCCCATTTTTACCGAAAGCGTGACGTCTGAGGTCACCACCGGTCTGGGTATGTTGAGTTTATTGATTGCGGTGGTGTTAAAGCGGAGCCCGTTGGAGTTGGTCGGTATCATGGTGATCGCGACCTTTGGGGTGGCTCAAATGGGGTGGTTGTAATGGTGTTGCCTTTGATTTCGTTGTGTGTGGCCAGTTTGGCTGCACTGATTCAGTTGTTTCTGACCTACCAGGTGATCAAACGCCGGCGTGCGGAGCAGGCCGGGGTTGGTAAAGAGCCGTCTCTGGATTTACAGCGCGCGATGCGTGCACATGGAAATTTCACCGAAGTCACGCCGATCTTCCTGATTTTATTGGTGATATTGGAGATGGTGGACAGCTATCTGTGGTGGGTTTCTGGATTGGGCGCATTGTTTTTGATCGGACGGGTACTGCACGCACGGTCGATGTTGGTGGACGAAGCCCAAGAGCCCCCGGTGTTCAAAAAGCGGGTCGCTGGGATGATGCTGACGTTGACCGCCTTGGCGCTTGCCGCCATCAGCGGACCGGTCTTCATTGGCTGGTATGTGTTAGGACACTGAGCCACGATAGGGCATGCATTGAAACCCAACGCGCGGAGAGTCCGC
>CAJXXD010000126.1 GCA_913062835.1 uncultured Gammaproteobacteria bacterium | reverse complement strand
AACCCGCCTCTAAGAGCCGTTCAGACACGGAAGCCACGGCATGCCAAGGCGTTGGGGAGCGATCTAAAAACTGCATCAATTGCCTAATCAGCAAAGACGGCGCTTCGGGTCTCAATTTATTTCTCCGGGGGTTGCGTTATCGTATCCTAGCAAGCATAACAGCATAACTAGGTTCGACAGAGGCGGGTCACAAGTTGTCACGACCGATATTTTCAAAAGCGCGTTCTGTAACAGTCAGTGTGATGATGGCAGCCATGGTGTGGACTGGCGCCGCATCGGCTATCACGGTCACCCCGTCGGCCGATGAGCGACGCTTGGCGCAACTAATCACTGAAGAGCTCGATCGTCGCCACCTGGCATCAGACAAACTGTTCGAACAGCGCCGCCCAATGGTCGGCTCAATGATCCTGGATGCGATTGATCCAAGCCGCTCATTTCTAACCGAAGTTGACCTTGCACAACTAAATGCCAGTGATCTTCCGAAATCGATTGAGCAAGGCGATCTGGTCGATGCGTACCGGCTGTACGGTTTGATGCTCGACCGAACCGAAGCCCGCTTGAACCAATGGCTTGAGACCTTAGCGAATGGGCCTGATGCGCTGGACTTAACGAACAATGAGTTTCTTGAGCTGAAAGATTCCGACTCGCCTTGGCTAGCGACACCGGATGAACTGCCAGAGCTGTGGCGTCAACAGCTCGAAAACCAAGCGATCAACTTATTATTGGCCGATCGAGAGCCTGACGATGTGGTTAAAGCCCTGATTCGTCGCTTTGAAAGTCAGAAAAATCGACTTGAACAAACGCGTCCACAAGATGTATTTGAAGCCGTCATCAATGCCTATGCACGGGCTTACGACCCGCACACGAGTTACCTTCCACCCGCTGACAGCGAGACATTCAACATCAATATGTCACTGTCGCTTCAGGGCATCGGAGCGGTATTACAAACCGAAGATGAATTTACCAAGATTGTTAGCCTGATTCCGGGTGGCCCGGCCGAGATGGATGGCCGACTAAAACCAGCCGATCGAATTTTAGGAGTCGGACAGGACAATGATCCGATCCAAGATGTGGTGGGGTGGCGCCTTGATGAGGTGGTGCAACTGATTCGTGGCCCCAAGGGCTCACAAGTGCGACTGGAGGTGCAATCAGGTGATGATGCACCTCATCGTGAAATCACCTTAATACGGGACCGCGTTCAACTCGAAGAGCAATCGGCCAAACAAACCATACTCGAAGTAGGCCCTGAGAATCGGAAGGTGGGAGTCATCACCATCCCCACTTTTTATTCCGACTTTGTCGCAAAGCAAGCAGGGGATCCAAATTACCGAAGCACAACCCGTGATGTCAGACGACTATTGTCAGAATTAACCGATGCCGGTGTCGAAGGCGTGGTGATCGATCTTCGCAATAACGGCGGCGGCTCGTTGCAAGAGGCATATGAACTCTTTGGATTATTTATCCGTCGCGGTCCGGTGGTTCAAATTCAAAGCGCAGGTGGCCGGACCGATGTACGCGGTGATCGTGACCCCGAGATTGCATGGGACGGACCGATGACTGTACTGGTTAATCGGCTCAGCGCCTCGGCTAGCGAAATTTTCGCCGGAGCGGTTCAGGATTATGGCCGTGGCCTAGTACTCGGCTCGCAGACCTTTGGGAAAGGCACGGTGCAAGCCCTCCTCCCCATGGAAGATGGGCAACTGAAATTGACCATTGCTAAGTTCTATCGAATTTCAGGCCTCTCAACACAGCATCAGGGCGTCGTGCCTGACATTGCCTTTCCCTCGGCTTTTGATCCCACAGAGATTGGGGAAAGCGCATTAGACACTGCCCTGCCCTGGGATCAAATCCGCTCGCTGCGTTACAACTTGCTGGATGTCCCAGCGCTTCGCATCCCTGAACTGGCAGAGCGTCACCAAGCGAGGATCGCCCAAGACCCAGATTTCATGGCTCTGGTTGAACGGACCCAACGGGCACTGACCCTTTCATCGGTTGATCGGCTGTCACTGCAACTTGCGGCTCGTGAAGCGGAGCGTGAGGCCAATAACGAGGCTGCGCTGGCTATCGAAAATGCGCGCCGCACAGCTCTGGGGTTGGAGCCTTTGGAGTCATTCAGTGAATTAGAGGCTTTATCAGCAGAAGATCCTGAGCCCAGTGAAGACGCCGTATTGATGGAGTCTGCGCGAATTCTTCTGGACGATATCGGACTCAGTCGCCGTCTCGCGGGACTCTAGGCGGGGGCACCATCGACAAGGGTGTGACGGTACCGGGTTTGCTGTCGCGGATGCGAGCCGGTCCTGTGTTTTCCACCTCATCGATTCGAATCACCGCATGCATCGGGATGTAGCTTCGCTTGACCCCTTGAAATTCAGCCTTCAATTTTTCTTCTGCAGGGTCCACAAGCAGCCCGCTTCGTTCGCCAAAAACAAACTCTTCCACTTCAATGAAGCCATACAAGTCACTGGAATAAATTTGGCGTGCAAAGACCTCGTAGACCTTGTCTTGACTGACAAACTGAACACGGAAGGTTGGGTCGGGTGCTTTGGCCATAAATGATCCCCTAATCGAAGGCGCGAAAGTTTGGCGATCTTTGCCCAAGGCGTCAAGAACACTCGTGCAATTTCAAGGACTTCGACGTATACTCGCGCGCCCTGAGGACAAGGAGTTGGGATGACTGCAAAGCTCTTTATCAAGACCCATGGCTGTCAGATGAATGAATACGATTCTGATCGCATGGCAGACCTGTTGCGAGACAGCCACGCGCTGGCCGTGACCGATCAACCTGAAGATGCTGAAGTTATTCTGATCAATACCTGCTCCATCCGCGAAAAAGCTCAGGAGAAAGTTTTTTCTGAACTTGGCCGCTATCGGGCACTCAAAGAACAGAACCCCAACCTGATTATCGGCGTCGGCGGCTGCGTTGCGTCGCAAGAAGGTGAGGCGATTCGTGCTCGGGCTCCTTTTGTGGATTTGGTATTCGGTCCACAAACTCTGCACCGCTTGCCTGACATGCTCAAAGCCCGTCGTGAATTGGGACAGGCACAGGTAGACATCAGTTTTCCAGAAATCGAAAAGTTCGATCGTTTGCCCGAACCACGGCTCGACGGGCCGAGCGCGTACGTGAGTATCATGGAAGGGTGCAGTAAGTACTGCACCTTCTGTGTTGTCCCATACACCCGGGGCGAAGAAATCAGTCGCCCACTCACTCAAGTACTGGCCGAAGTACTGGCCAATATTGAACAGGGTGCACGCGAAATTCATTTGCTGGGACAGAACGTCAACGCATATCGCGGTGAGACCGACGATGGCGATCACGCAGACCTCGCCGATCTCATTCGAATCGTGGCTGACATCCCAGAGGTCGAGCGCATCCGTTTTACCACCAGCCATCCGGTTGAATTTTCAGATGCCCTCATTGAGTGTTTCGCGGATGTACCCAAATTGGTAAGCCATCTTCACTTGCCGGTGCAATCTGGCTCAGACCGTATTTTGGCGGCAATGAAGCGAGGCCACACCGCTCTTGAATACAAAGCCAAGATTCGAAAAATCAAAGAAGCCAGACCGGGCATCAGCCTGTCCTCGGATTTCATCATTGGCTTCCCTGGCGAGACCGATGCCGACTTCCAAAAGACCATGGATCTCATTGAGACCGTTGGCTTTGACGTGAGTTTTAGCTTTATCTACTCCGCCCGACCCGGCACACCGGCCTCTGATTTGCCAGACGAGGTGCCCATGGAGACCAAAAAAGCACGCCTGGCCTCACTGCAAGCCCGAATTGGCCAACACGCTCAGTCGATCAGCCAAGGCATGGTTGGTACACGTCAAACTGTGCTGGTCACCGGGCCGTCGAAAAAGGACCCGGGTGAACTCTCCGGACGCACCGAAAACAACAGGGTAGTCAATTTCAAATCAGACCGGACAGACCTCGTCGGACGCTTTGTCGAATGCGATATTGTTGAAGCCTATCCCAATTCCCTACGTGGCAGCCTCACGGATCGGGAAGCCTGGTAGTGGACGTCCGGCAGTGCATTTTGGAACCCAACGATGCGCGTCGCCTAGCCTCCCTCTGTGGACGTGAGAACGCGCACCTCAAAATGATTGAGTCGCGGATGCCGGTGATTATTCGCAATCGCGGCAATCAGTTCGAGATCGAGGGGCAAGATGACGCCGCACGCGCGTGCGCCCGGTTGCTCGATCAACTGTATCGAGAAACCCGTGATACTGAATTATCCGATGAC
>CAJXXD010000125.1 GCA_913062835.1 uncultured Gammaproteobacteria bacterium | reverse complement strand
AGTCCCCGCACACAAAATACCTTGCGTTTGATTCAATTAATCATTCAGTACCTATGTTTACCATGTTTTCAGATAATCCAACTGCATACCATTGGTGGCGGAGGCGAGGGCTGGATCATCAAGCGGTTGAGGCAAAAAAGGCGAATTATTTTGAGACGCTGGTCAGAGAAATTGAGGATCCGTCATTCAATCGAAAGATTATCTCAGGGGAAGATATTTCCAATCTGTCAGCCCTAGAACAGCATCGGTGTTGTGAGTTTTTACTGGGTTTAGGTTGTGAGTTGCGGGTATTACTAGTTGTTAGACATCCATTCGATTGGGTTCGTTCAGCAAACCAGCAGCAAAGTAAGGGTGGAGCTTCGAAACTCAGGACATTGAACCCCGTATACAGGAAGCGGGTAGACGGGTTTCTTGAGGTACTGGGCAAGGAGCACGTGAGCGTATATGACTTCGATACTTTGTTAAATCGGGGTGGTTTCGTGAAAGCCTTTGGTGATTTGTTGGGGGTAAAACTGGTTGAACCGCCTCGTGAGAATGAATCCATGACCATGGAAGCCCTCTCGTTGATGCATGCATTCAATTCGATTCGGTTTCGAACTCAGGGCACGAAAACCAAGCTTGCCGCGCGTGAACAAATCGTTCGCAGACTCATTGCCTTTTACTCAACACGTAACGGCTACACGCATATTCAAGATCTAGACGCTCGCCAACTGCTTGCTGACGAGGTGAAGCTCGATGTCGAATGGCTCAACACACATTTTTCGATCGATTATCGTGACGTGTTGTTGCCGAGTGGTGGGCCACGCGTTGGGACGCATCGCTTACCAAACGCTGGGGATCTTGATGTATCTACCTTTTTCGAGAGGATGCAGGTGCATTATGATCGCAACAAAAGCTTGCGAGACCATTTTGAGAGGTTGTTTGTGAAAGAGTTCAGTAACGCGGTACGTAAGACTGAAATCGATGGATGTGAGTGGAACTCGTGATAACTGATCCCGTCTCATTGAAACACCTTGACCGCCTCGAAGCGGAATCCATCCACATGATCCGAGAGGTCATGTCCGTTGCCTCTAATCCTGTGATGCTTTACTCCGTCGGCAAAGATTCCTCGGTCATGTTGCATTTGGCGCGTAAAGCATTTCACCCATCGGTGCCCCCGTTTCCATTACTACACGTCGATACTCGATGGAAATTCCAGGCCATGTATCAGTTCCGCGATACGATCGCAGAGACTACCGGGATGGAGCTGCTGGTCCACATCAACCCCGAAGGTGTGGCACAAAACGTCAATCCGTTCGATCACGGCTCTGCTGTGCACACCGACATCATGAAAACGCAATCGCTTAAGATGGCACTCGACAAATACCAATTTGATGTTGCCTTTGGTGGTGCGCGACGTGATGAAGAAAAAAGTCGCGCAAAAGAGCGCATCTTTTCGTTCAGAACCGCATCGCACCAGTGGGACCCTAAGAATCAACGCCCAGAACTGTGGAATCTGTATAACGGCCGCAAACAACCGGGTGAAAGCATTCGGGTGTTTCCGTTGTCGAACTGGACTGAGCTCGATATTTGGCAGTACATCTATCAAGAGAATATCCCGATCGTACCGCTTTATTTTGCAGCCGAACGTCCTGTGATCTCGCGAGACGGGATGTTGATGATGGTGGACGATGATCGCCTCAAACTCCGCCCAGGTGAGCAAATCGAGATGAAAAAAGTCCGGTTTCGGACGCTTGGCTGTTACCCCCTAACCGGTGCAGTGGAATCGGAGGCTAATGATCTGGCGAGTATCGTCTTGGAGCTCCTGACGGCTACCACAAGTGAGCGGCAAGGTCGCGCGATCGACGCGGATGCCTCGGCCTCGATGGAGAAGAAAAAGCAGGAGGGCTACTTCTGATGGGCCAGTCTTCCACCGAGCGGGTTACTGAGTACTTAGAGGCACAGAGTCAGCTTGACGTGCTTCGGTTTATTACATGCGGCAGCGTGGACGATGGGAAGAGTACGCTGATTGGCCGGATGCTGTACGAGGCCAAGCTCATCTTCGAGGATCAAGTTGCTTCACTTCAGGCCGAGTCCAAGGTTTCTGGCACACAAGGTGGAGATATTGACTTTGCATTGTTGGTGGACGGACTTGCCGCCGAGCGCGAGCAGGGGATCACCATCGACGTGGCATACCGTTTCTTTTCCACCGAACGACGGAAGTTTATTGTCGCAGACACGCCGGGGCACGAGCAGTACACCCGGAATATGGTTACGGGGGCATCGACCGCTGATGTTGCTGTGATTCTCATCGATGCAAGACAAGGTGTGCTGACTCAGACGCGACGGCACTCGTTGATTTGCTCGGTGCTCGGCATTCGCCACGTCTTGTTGGCCGTGAATAAGATGGATTTGGTGGGCTATGACCAATCCACGTTTCAGGCGATTGTTGATGACTACACGCAGTTTGCCGAAGCGCTCGAATTTGAGTCCATCACGCCAATCCCATTGTCTGCTCTCAAAGGAGATAATGTGGTGTCGGCCTCGGGCGAGATGGCTTGGTTTGATGGTCCGACACTGATTTCGTATCTGGAGACGGTCGAGACAAAAACGGCATTGACCGATCATCCGCTTCGTTATCCGGTGCAGTGGGTCAATCGTCCTAACCTCGACTTCCGTGGATTTTCCGGCACGGTCGCGGCCGGTCAGGCCAAGCGCGGCCAATCGATTCGGGTGCTGCCATCGGGTGAGACGGCCTCAATTCAAGACATTGTGTTGTTTGGCGAATCCCTCGAAGTCGCCGAAACAGACCGTGCCGTCACGATGACGCTGGATCGCGAAGTGGATGTGTCCCGTGGTTCTGTCATTGTGGCCTCGGAGTCGCCCTGTGAGGTGGCTGATCAATTTGAGGTGGATTTGGTTTGGATGGATGCTGATCCGGGGTATGTATCCAGAGGCTATCTGCTGCAACTGGCAACCCTGCAGGTCACAGCGCAGTTAACCGACATCAAATATCGCTTGAACGTGAACACCTTTGAGAAGTTAGCAGCAACCAAACTGGGTATGAACGACCTGGCGGTGGTGACCGTGAAAACCGACCGTCCGATTCCGTTTGAGTCCTACCGGGACTGCCCCGCACTGGGTTCATTTATTCTGATTGATCGGGTATCCAATCAGACGGTGGCTGCCGGCATGATTCGCCACGCACTCAGACGCTCAACCAACATTCATCACCACAAGATGGCCATTGACCGTGAGACGCGAGAGCGGTTGAACGGTCATCAGGGCAAGGTACTTTGGTTCACAGGATTATCCGGGTCCGGAAAGTCGACCATTGCAAGTGCACTGGAGACGCGTTTGCATGAACGCGGGATCCGGACGTATATCCTGGATGGCGATAATGTCAGACACGGTTTGAACAGTGATCTCGGATTCACTGATGCCGATCGGATTGAAAACATTCGGCGAGTATCTGAAGTTGCCAAACTGATGGTGGATGCGGGTCTTGTTGTATTGACCGCGTTCATCTCACCCTTCCGGGCTGAGCGTGAGATGGCGCGCGCCTTGTTTGAGTCATCGCAGTTCGTTGAGGTGTTCGTTGATGCACCGCTTGAGGTGGCTGAAGCGCGTGATCCGAAGGGGTTGTATAAAAAAGCGCGTGCGGGTGACATTCCAAACTTCACCGGGATTGGCAGTCCGTATGAACCGCCTGAGGATCCGGACATTCGTCTCGACGCCGGAACAGAAAGCGTTGATGCATTGGTCGAGCAAATCCTTGAACAGCTCGATTTCTGATGGCGATTGAAGCGACTGATATCCTGGATGATTCGGGTCTTATGGACTCGCTGATTGACCTGATCTGGACTGTGAACGCCGAGATCATGGATGTGTATCAAGCGAGTGAGACTTCAGTTGAGCAAAAAGCTGATGGTTCGCCAGTCACGATTGCAGACCTGGCTGCACATCGATGCTTTATGCAAGGCCTGACACAGTTAACGCCTGATGTCCCTGTGGTGAGTGAGGAAGACGCGGAGTCATTGCATGTTCCAGCCAAGCACTCACTCTTCTGGCTCATTGATCCCTTGGACGGTACCAAGGAATTCATTAATAGAAACGGGGAGTTCACCTGCAATTTGGCGCTGATCGATCAACAACGGACGGTGTTTGGGTTTGTCGGAGTGCCCGTTCAGGAGCTCGTATACGTTGGCGGCCCAAACCGCGGGGCGTTTCGTGTGAGTGCGCGTGGTCAAGTGGGTCCAATTCATTGTCA
>CAJXXD010000124.1 GCA_913062835.1 uncultured Gammaproteobacteria bacterium | reverse complement strand
CTGGGTGTAGACACTGTCAAAGGTTAAGGGGATACCAAACGCAATGGAGGCCAAAATGGCAAGCTTGTGGGCTGCATCAATGCCTTCGACATCAAAGGTCGGGTCGGCTTCGGCATAGCCAAGTGCCTGAGCTTCCGTCAGCACATCAGCGAATGCCCTTCCGTCATCCCGCATGGCCGTCAAGATGAAGTTGCCTGTGCCGTTGATGATACCGGCCAGCCAATTGATTTGATTGGCCGCCAAGCCCTCACGAATCGCTTTGATCACCGGAATCCCACCAGCCACCGCCGCTTCAAAGGCGATCGTTACGCCTTGGGCTTGGGCCTTTTCGAACAAGGCATTCCCATGCTCTGCAATCAAGGCTTTGTTGGCAGTGACGACGTGCTTACCTGAAGCAATGGCGGCCTCGATCAATTCACGCGCATAGTCTGTGCCACCAATCAGCTCAACAAAGATATCGTCCTCAGGGTCGACCGCGACATCCATAAGGTCTCTCGAGACCTTCACATGCGACAAATCCACTCCATCTCGATCTCGACGCGCGCCGACGTGGGTGACTTCAATCGCACGACCGATGCGACGAGCCAATTCTTCGCGGTTTTGTTCCAATACGCGAAGCGTACCCTGTGCAACGGTTCCGAGGCCCACCAGGCCGACTGAGATCGGTTTCAATGTTTTACTCATCCTTACACTGTTTGGGTGATCGACTCGTTCGCTTTAAACATCCGCTTGATGTTACGAAGCGCTTGCCGAGTCCGGTGTTCGTTTTCAATCAGGGCAAACCGCACGTGGTCGTCCCCATACTGTCCAAAGCCGATGCCTGGGCTGACCGCCACCTGCGCTTCAGTGATTAGTTTTTTAGCAAATTCGAGTGACCCCATGTCGCGGTAGGCTTCTGGGATTTTGGCCCAGACAAACATCGTGGCTTTGGGCTTCTGCACCGGCCAACCCAGGGCTTCCAGCCCCTCGCACAAGACATCTCGGCGCGCTTGATACATATCGCGAATCTCATGCACACAGCTCTGATCGCCTTCCAAGGCAGCAATCGCAGCCACCTGAATCGGGGTGAAGGTCCCGTAATCCAAATAGGACTTAATGCGCGCCAAAGCGCCAATCAATTCAGGATTCCCTGCCGCAAAGCCCACACGCCAGCCTGGCATGTTGTAGCTTTTCGACAGTGAGAAAAACTCAACCGCGATGTCTTTGGCACCGGGTACTTGCAGGATTGAGGGTGCCACGTAGCCGTCGAATACGATATCGGCGTAGGCCAAATCTTGAACCACCCATATATTGTGTTCACGGGCAATCTCAACTACCTGCTCGAAAAACGACAATTCCACACAAGTCGCAGTCGGATTACCCGGGAAGTTCAACACCAACATCTTGGGTCTCGGCCAGGAGTTCTCGATCGCTTTGAGAAGCTCCGCGAAAAAGTCTTCACCGGGCACCATGGGCACGTGACGAATGTCGGCACCGGCAATTACAAAGCCATAGGGGTGAATGGGATAGGCCGGATTAGGCACCAGTACGGCATCGCCCGGACCGAGTGTTGCCATCGCTAAATGCGCCAAGCCCTCTTTTGAACCGATGGTGGTAATGACCTCGGTTTCGGGATTCAAATCTACGTCGTAGCGTGTCTTATACCAGTTCGCCATTGCGCGACGGAGTCGGGGAATCCCTTTGGATTGTGAATAACGATGCGTGTCGTCGCGACTGGCGGTATCCACGAGCTTTTTGACAATGTGCTCAGGCGTCGGCTGGTCGGGATTGCCCATGGAAAAGTCGATGACGTCCTCACCGGCCGCGCGCGCCTTTTGTCGCATCTCGCCAATCACGTTGAAGACATACGGGGGAAGGCGCTCAATGCGCGGGAATCTTGTATCCACGGTCCATTTATCCGACAAGCTAAAAACGCACTAGTGTAGCTTAAGAGCCCTGCTGATTCATACGGCTGACGAGCTCAGCCGCTGGGGAGTACCCGGGCTGCATCTCGCCATTCTCGAAAATCAAGGTCGGCGTGCCACTGATTCCAAGCTGTTGACCGAGTCTAAACTGATCGGCTACCGCGTTCTCACAGGTGGCTGGATCGGGATCCACACCCAGCTTTGCTTCGGTCATCGCCGCCTGAGGGTCTTCCGCACAGACCACAGACACATACTTTTGATAGGACTCCGAGCCGACACCTGCCCGCGGGAAGGCTGCGTATTGCACTTCCACACCGCCTTCGAGCAAGGTCTCCACTTCTTGATGAAGACGTCGACAATAGCCACAGTCGATGTCGGTGAAGACCAACAAACGATGCTTCACTGGACCTTTGGGCGAGAACACCACCAGCGTTGACGGGTCGAGCGTTTCCAACATTGCGAGACGATCGGCCTGTCGACCGATGTCTGTCAAATTACGGACACCGCCAGTGCCGACCTGATACAGGTCGCCTGCAATAAAATGAGATCCATCGCCTGTGATGTAGATGCGTTCACCGGAACCGAGGCTCACCTCAAAAAGATCGGTGTTTGCAACAGGCGCAATCGCCAAAATTTGGATTGCCGGATTGATGCCGAGAATCGATTGACGAATTTTGTTCTCATCGGCCCAAACCGATTGAGACAGCCCCATCATGAGCATTATTAACCAACGCATAGCACCCTCCTCATTGAGACGTCAGTGTACCTGAAGCGCGCGGATGATGGACGCTGTGCAATTGTTTTAATCGCTCTCGAGCCACATGGGTATAGATCTGTGTCGTCGACAAGTCGGTGTGACCGAGCAACAACTGAACCACACGAAGATCGGCGCCATGATTCACCAAATGGGTCGCGAATGCATGACGGAGTGTGTGCGGGCTGATGGCTCGATCAATGCCGGCCACATGCGCCCAGTGCTTAATCCGATGCCAAAATGTTTGTCGGGTCATTGGTTCTCCGGTTCGACCTGGAAACACCGCGACACCCCGAGGGTCTGGCAGTTCTGGGCGCGCCTCGAGGAGATACCGAGCCAGCCACTCTCGAGCGGATTCGCCCAGTGGCACCAACCGCTCCTTTTGCCCTTTCCCCATGACCCGAATCACGCCCTGCTCGAGCCCGAGGTTTTGTCGCTTGAGTTCAACCAACTCAGAGACACGAAGACCCGTGGCATAGAGGACTTCAAGCAACGTGCGGTCTCTCAAACCAATCAGGGTCTCAGTATCAGGGGCATCGAGGAGCGCGTTGACCTCTCCTTCAGACAGCGTTTTCGGCAACGGCCGGCCTTTACTTGGGCGTGTGATGCGGGCCATCGGATCATCTGCTCGCTGGCGGATCCGCACCAGGTATTTGTAATACCCGTGGAGCGCGGAGAGTTTTCGTTGAATGGACGTCGTACTGATCCCGGACGAAAACAATGAACCGATGTACTGGTTTAAATCGGCTTCATTCAATTCGGGCAAAGACCGCGTCAGCTGATGTGCAAAGCGCTCAGCACCCACCAAATCAGTCCGGTAGGCGCTGAGCGTCTTTTCAGATAGACCGCGTTCTAGATAGAGCGCGTCTAAATAATCATCGAGTGTGGAGCGGTTGGCCATGATCGAGGAGACTAGCACGTTGCGCCAAGAAGCCTCGAATCAGGATGAAAAATGTCGCTACAGTGAATGCAGTCACGACCAGCCCGGCTGCGGTCAGCACCCAGTAGCTCACGCCAAACTTCGCCAGAAGTCCCGCGCCCACCAAACCTTTGTTGATGAAAAACTGCCAACTCACAGACATGGCCACGCCTGGGCAAATCAAGGCAAACACCGAAGGCGCGTCCACCTCACCGCGCCACACACGTCCGAGATAGCCGTGGCGACGCATAGCAACTGAGCCAAGCAACAGCACCAGAATCTGCGCACTGACGACCCACAACAAAGGCATCCACCAAAGACTGGGTTCTGCCAATTGTAGGGTATGACTGATGCCATGCTCTTGACGCATAAAGACAATCGCCAACACCGTCAAAATAGGCACCCAAATCCAAAGGGTGGGCAAGGCGGCCTCGTCCACGCCTTTTTCAAACATTTTAGACAAGCCCATAACCGTTTTTACCACCGCAATGGCGATAGCTGCCAATGCGAAGAAGGTGGATAACACAAGGCTCAACACCACTAAGACCGGGGTATGCGATAAGGCGGCAGGCGCGGCCAAGCCAACGGCGACCATGGCCAAGGCAAAGGCCGGCAGAACCTGCGCAAAGCTGGCAGCGGATCCAATGTCCAAGCCACCGGCTGCCTGACTCA
>CAJXXD010000123.1 GCA_913062835.1 uncultured Gammaproteobacteria bacterium | reverse complement strand
GTCGATGAAATCGCCCAGGAAAATTGCTTGCCGCTCGCTGTGCTGCCAAACACCGGCAACGTCTTCGTATCCCAGCTTGTCTAACAAAGCCACCAGGGTGTCATACTCACCGTGGATGTCGCCGATAATGTCGTACTGCATAAGTAATTCCTGTTTAAAATTGCAACTTCGAGCCGGGCCGTTATTCGCGTCTGCCCAGTAAAGGCTCGCTAGGGTCGATGTAGCCCACCTCACAGTGAATACCCGACATTTCGGAGATGTCGTCAGACGACACCAATTCCAGCGGCGCGCCGTCATACCAAATGCTATTCACCACCTGCTGAAAACAGGTGCCAATGAACCCCACCTCGAGCTTCTCTGGATCAAAGGGCTTATCGCTACGAAGGAAGGCGCAAGCGAAAGGCCCATGCTCCAGAGTCCGTACACTCATCACTGACTGATTTGCTTGCGCGGTCACGCTCTGGTGGAGTCGTTGACTATCGTCTGCCTTAACCTCAGCGTCGGTTAATTCAATCTCTTGCACACACTCACCACGTGCAAAACTCGGAAAGAAACCGAGTGAGGGATCGGGGATGAGCACACCACTATCAATCATGGCCGCGCCGTTGAGCGTGATTTCATGAACGGTCAATGTGCTGTCGTCAGTAGCACCATAGACAGACGCCAATTGGGGCAGTGCCTGCCAATCCTCAGGGTCCTCGACGGACACCGGCGGGCTTTGCTCGTCGGACTCAAAACCGCTGTCAACGTGCTCTGTGAGTTGCCAATCGGAGTGCTCGGTCCAATACTCCGCAAAAGCCTTATCGACTGGGTGCAGCGTTACCTCCCCCCCACTACGCCCCAGATCGATCACGTAACAAAAACTCATAACTTAGACTCCCGATCTAGCGACCAGTGCTACTTTTCGGTTCGAGGAAATACGCGAGTTTTACCGCCACCCTCGACGACCCACACCAACTGGCCCCGGGCAAGCCTGGCCTCACCGGGCTCTTGGATCACGCTCACCACCCGTCCGGATGCCAACTCAATAACGACCTCTTCGCCGTCATTGGCTAGTACTGTCTTCGATGCTTGATCACCAACGACGGCTCCGGCGGTAGCACCTGCCGCCGTGGCAAGCGTTCGCGTGGCCCCGCCGGTGCGCTTGGTCGCTTCATTTGCAACCACACCACCGACCCCAGCACCAACGACTTGAGCGGTCCTCGCGTCGCCCTCGATACTGACGCGCTGAATATCCAACACCACACCTTCCTGCGCCGGCAGCGTTTTATTGGCTTGATCACGACTCGGCTTGTCTGGCGCCATGGATGGGCCAGTACAACCACCAAGAAAAAGCAGGCTTAAGCCCAAAACAACAATGCGCATCATGTGCAACACCCCGCTGCGATTTTCGTTGAAATCTCAGTAATAGCAGTCATGACCCTAGAGACCTCCGTCTCCAACCCATTCTTATAGGGCCAAGGGTTCATTGCCAGCCTCCTCGTCAGTGGACAAAGCCTGATCATCACCCATGAGGTCGAGTACCCCTTGATGCAGAAACACCATGGCCAGCGTGTCGAGTTCGCAATACTCAAGCAGCCCTTTCTCGATCGCGGCGCGCTGCGTAGCCGTCAGATCCTCGTACATCAGTCGCGAGTAAGCTGAGAGTGCAGCACCACCTTCTCGAATCATCTCCATGCCCTCTAGGGCGGTTTGTTCGTCTGCAGGCAAATCCGCCACCAAATTGGGCAGTGCGAGATAGGGATTCTGCACGGATCCGTCATGTTCACGATGGATCCACACCCGTTCCTCCAGGTTGAGGCTAGGAATAGCCTTATGTTTGCCGTACACAGGCCGGCTATACCGTGACTGCAAGTAGTCGCTGGCATTCAGAATGGCAGGCAACACGTACTTCAACGAATTGCTGCCATGGGTGGCAGGCAGATAGAGGAACTGTTTGACCAACTCCAGCTGATCCACCATGGGCCTTGAGGGGGACCACTGCCGCACCCCATAGTTGGATGGCTTCACCAATGACATCAGGAAGGCCTTCAGCTCCTCAATATCAGGCTCAGGGGCGTCCCAAATCTCAAAGAGGATATCGCGCAGCGTTGTATTCTCATGGGGCGAGTACATGAATACGGTGCCGTCATCGCCACTCAAAGCTCGCTTGAGCGCTCGAACGAATTCGATATTGGGATTTAGACGCGCATCCGCACACAAGAACTGGTCGGCATGGCGAATGTGACCCTGTGCATCGACCTCGTGGTGTGAGAACTGGAACGCAACCGACTGGTAAGGCGTCTGACCCTTAAAGAAGGGCAGCGCCACCCGCGTTGTCTCAAAATCAATAAAGTGGAGCGGATATGTCCAGCTATTAATCTCAGCCTTCCATGCAGCGGTATCCAGCCAGGCCGTGCCGTCTCGTGACTTCGCCTTTTTGACCTGCATCCACTGGCGCTGCTGGCGATTCACACCGTGACCCGGCGTGGGCGCGTCATGAGCGTCAGACCCAATATCGTCTTCAGTGAGCTGCACCAAGTTAATGACGCCTTGTGCCAGAAGATCGTCTTTCTTCCGGTAATCCCAGAGGTCAAACACCGTCTCGCCAGTGTTCGCCGATACGGTGGGGAACGCCTGCCGCACGCAGGTATCGAAACCGGCGGCCAGTGGATCTTGGTCGTTCAAGCGTTTGAACTCGCAGTTTTTACAGTCACCCAACATCTGGATGGCGGGTTCACGCGTCCCCTCGCAGATTGAGGACAGGCCCCTCACCAAATCCACAAACGTGCCGCGATACCGCTTACCGTGAGAGCCGGCGTTGTAGATGGCATCGCAGATATCATCGACAGGGATGCTTTTTAAAAGACCTGCAGCCAATACAGACTCTGGGATGGGTTTAACTTGCTCAGCCGTTGTGCGCTTCTGCTCACGAATAATGCGAAAACACTGATTGAGTCCGTCGATTGGACACACAGCCTGCTTATCTACCAACATCAGATTGGCGGTCACATTGCTATCGGGAAATGCGCGCTGGACCACCCACTTCTGAAAGGCAACGTCGTAGCAATAAGGCTCCCAATCCGAGTTGGGCATGCCATCTTTCTTGAGAAACGGGCGATCTTCGGCGGAGTCGAACGACTTCGCTTTGACTTCGTGGAGTCGAAACCGATCACCGATCTTTTCCAGTACATCCAGCCGGATAAAACAGTTCTCAAACTGGATGGCCGCCTCAAAGATGGCCACGTTGTCGTTCTCAAGTAACGCAGCAGTTTCTGCCAGTGCCTCGGCTTGATCGAGGGTGGTGACATCATGACCGCCTGGGAAATGCGCCTTGGCTAGTTCACCCACCTGAAAACCGCCTTCGGACAAAGATTTGAGGAAACTGTTCTCATCATTAAGATTGCGGTAGGTCTGGGTGTCAGAGGCATAAACAAGCTTCTGCGGGCATTTCAGGCCCATCACAAACCGTGACTTTGACAACGTACGTGGGGTTTTGACCAACGACATAACTCTGTTCCGAAACCAACCAAGGCATGACAACTATCCAACACTGTAACCTAGCCCTCGCATGCGCTTACCGCTACGCTGGTGATTCGTACAGGTCGTGTGAGGCGTCATATCCATCATGCCAAGCTTTGAGACATTAAAAACTCGTCAGAGTGAAGAACGAGACAATTACGCCGACAATTTGGGACTTCGGGTACATCGCGCACTATCTTGGCTCCAACGAGTGGAACAAGCTGAATCGATTGGCTCTCCGTTTTTCCTAACCAAAGACAAGCTTTCGTGTCGTGAAGCCTCGTGCTGAAGCGACCCGATCAACATTAAACACCCTGACCAAAACTTGAGGTGGATTCTTATATTTAGTTGGCCATGTGCAACTAAGATACCGCTTTGGGTCGACAGCGGAAGTTTGAGATAACGCTATACAACGTCCGCTTGTGACATTGTCTGTCAGAACAACTCTAGACTAATACACATAGGCGAAACCCTAGGCAAAAATAGCCGAGCTGCCTACGTAGACCGCCTAGGGTATAACCGCGCTGAAATGTCTCCAGCAACGCAATTAAGCGTTCTCAACTGGAGGCAGATATGGCGAAACCAAACTACACACCCGCAGCAGATCCGCTGCTAACGGCAAGTGAGGTGTGCCGCGAGCTGGGCGGCATTACCCGTACTACCCTATGGCGCTGGCGACAAGAGAGATTGCTACCAGAACCCGTGACCATGCGAGGCCGCAACTACTGGCGCGCTAGCGTTATCGAGCAACTGAAGGGCGCCGGGCC
>CAJXXD010000122.1 GCA_913062835.1 uncultured Gammaproteobacteria bacterium | reverse complement strand
GGAACGCCGGCGAAAGATAGCGAAGAGACCCTGGTCCAGTTCATAGAAGACCGTGAGCGCGTTCGGTTAACCGACAGCGGTTTCAGACACGATTTGGTGATTGCTTGCCAGAATTCGGAAACACTGAATACCTATCTCACCGAACAACGAGTCATCGCGCTCGCCGCCCACATCTCGCACCCCGACTTCGAGGCCTTAGCCGGTGCAAATAAGCGGATTGCCAATATTTTGGCCAAATCCCAAACACAGCTGGGCGAGGTCCAAGCGGCGCTGCTGGAAGAGCCAGCAGAACGGGCGCTCTTTGATTCGCTAAGCGAATGTGAGACAGAAGTTCATGCACTTGTTTCACGTGAAACATACGGCCAAGCGATCGAGCGACTCGCCCAACTTCGCCCGGCAATCGACGGATTTTTCGATCAAGTGATGGTAAATGCCGACCGCGAAGACCTGAAGCGAAACCGGATGAATCTGTTGAAGCGAGTTCGCGCCCTATTCCTACTCATCGGCGACCTCAGTCTCGTGCAGGCCTAACTCCCCATGACCGTGATTGTTCTTGACCGCGACGGCGTCATCAACACTGATTCAGACGAATACGTCAAATCAGCAGACGAATGGCAACCCATCCCTGGCTCCATCAATGCGATTGCCGAACTGTGCGAGGCTGGCTACACAGTGACCGTTGCCACCAACCAGAGCGGACTCGGCCGCGGCCTATTTGGACTCGACGCCTTGGAGGCGATGCACAGTAAAATGCGAGACTTGGTCGAAGATGCCGGAGGGGTGATCACAATGATCGCATTTTGCCCGCATACTCCCCAAGACCAGTGCGCGTGCCGCAAACCAGGCATTGGGTTATTACAGTCGATTCATGCCGAGTTTCCGCTAGATCCCGACACAACATGGATGGTAGGCGATACGGACAAAGACATCCAAGCAGCCACTCGAATGGGTATTCGCAGTGCCCTCGTCGAGACAGGCAAAGGCGAAACCATGCTGGCTTCTGGGCGTGTTTCACGTGAAACAACGCCCGTATTCGCAAACCTCGCGCAGTTTACGCAGTGGCTATTGGCTTCGTAACTATTTTTAGACGTCCAAATTTGCAACGTTGAGGGCATTCGCCTCAATGAACGCGCGGCGCGGCTCCACTTCATCACCCATCAAGGTGACAAACATCTGATCTGCCGCAATCATGTCCTGAACCGACACTTTCAACAATCGACGGCTGGTCGAATCCATGGTGGTCTCCCACAGCTGCTCGGGATTCATCTCGCCAAGGCCCTTATAACGCTGAATTTGCGGGCCACGACGTGCTTCAGACATCAGCCATTCATATGCCTGCTCGAACGACCGTATAGGGGTCGACTTCTCACCCCGACTGACCTCAGCGCCCGCCTCCAACAACCCAGCCAATAATTTGGCAGCCTCCGAAACCTTGGCATAATCCCCGCCATCGAAGAATTGGTGACCGAACACAAACCGGTCAGTCATACCGTGCTGAATGCGCTCAACGATCACTCGGTATTCATTGCGCTCTGAATCGAAATCATGTCCGGTCTTGAAGAAAAGCCCATCCTTCGGGTCTTGAGGCAGTTCGTCTGCCAAATCCGACGCAAATTGAGCCACTTTCGCTTCCGTTTTTAAATCTGCCACCGAGATAGGCTCGATGTTCAACAGGGCTTGCAACGCCTCGTACGGATACAAACGATACAGCTTGTCGACGACTTCTTTTCCTGACCTGTAGGCCGCGAATAGACGCTCCAACACGTCTCCGGTCAGCACTTCGGCCTGTTTGGATGTCTTAAGCCCTGCGCCGTCTAGTGCTAAATTGGTCAGGTATGCCTCAAGCGCAGCCTCGTCCTTTAAGTACTGCTCCTGCTTACCTTTCTTCACCTTATATAGAGGGGGCTGCGCAATGAACACATGGCCGCGCTCGACCACCTCTTTAAGATGACGATAAAAGAACGTCAGGAGCAACGTACGGATGTGTGCGCCATCAACGTCCGCATCGGTCATAATAATGATCTTGTGATAGCGGAGTTTTTCCACATCAAACTCCGGTCCTATCGAGCACCCCAAGGCCGTGACCAACGTCCCGACCTCTGCCGAGCTCAGCAACTTGTCAAACCGTGCTTTTTCAACGTTGAGGATTTTCCCTTTTAGGGGCAGGATCGCTTGGTGCTTACGATCACGACCTTGTTTGGCCGAACCACCCGCCGAATCACCCTCCACCAGGAACAATTCAGACAGCCCAGGGTCCTTCTCTTGGCAATCAGCCAATTTCCCGGGCAATCCCGCAATATCCAATGCCCCCTTACGGCGGGTCAGCTCACGCGCTTTGCGCGCCGCCTCTCGGGCGCGCGCCGCATCGATCATCTTAGCGACGATTTGCTTGGCCTCAGAAGGACGTTCTGCCAAAAAGGTTTGAAAAGCCTCACGCATTTCTTGCTGCACAGCAGTTTTCACTTCTTGGGATACCAACTTATCCTTTGTTTGAGACGAAAACTTAGGGTCAGGCACCTTTACCGAAATAATCGCAGTGAGCCCTTCGCGCGCGTCGTCGCCGGACGTGGCCACTTTTGCCTTTTTCAACAGCTGCTCGTCTTCAATGTATTGGTTCAGCGAACGGGTTAGGGAGGCTCGGAACCCTTCTAAGTGTGTGCCGCCATCTTTCTGCGGGATATTATTTGTGTAGCAAAAAATGTTTTCTTGATAGGTGTCGTACCACTGAAGCGCAATTTCGACGCCTATGCCATCCTCGCGGTTCGTAGACGTGAAATGAAACACGTCACAAATCGGATTTTTGTTTTTGCCCAGATAGCCAACAAAAGCTGACAGACCGCCCTCGTACTCAAACGTCTCGCTTTGAGCGGTCGCCTCCTCAGTCAGACAAATCTTAACGCCTGAATTTAAAAACGAGAGCTCACGCAGTCGTTTCGCCAAGATCTCATACTGAAAATCGACTGTCGCAAAGGTTGCAGCCGATGGCTTGAACCGGACGGTGGTTCCACTTTCTTCCGTAGTGCCTATCTGTGAAATAGAAGACTGAGGATCACCGTGGCGGTATTCCTGCTCCCATACCGCACCGTCTCTACGAATAGTCAACACCAGGCGCTCACTCAACGCATTGACAACGGATACTCCCACACCGTGCAAACCACCGGATACTTTGTAAGAGTTTTCGTCGAACTTACCGCCCGCGTGCAGAACCGTCATGATGATCTCAGCAGCACTTTTGCCTTCTTCATGCGCATCGACCGGGATGCCTCGACCATTATCTTGCACAGTTACCGAACCGTCGGTGTGAATGATGACGTCAATTTGGTCGCAATGCCCAGCGAGCGCCTCGTCAATGGAATTGTCAACGACCTCGAACACCATGTGATGCAAACCGGTTCCATCGTCGGTATTACCGATGTACATACCGGGCCGCTTACGCACTGCCTCAAGGCCCTTTAACACCTTGATCGAGCTGCCGTCATAGTTCTGTGTGGGCTGGTTGTCTTCCATCATAGTTCCTTTACCAATTGTATTGCTCCGTGTTTCACGTGAAACACTCGCGCGCAATCCTGCGCATCAGCGGAGAGCCCCGCTCTTTGTTCATCAATCCCTGTCACCAACGTCTGGCAACCGTGGGACAACACTTCGGCCCAAACGGCTCGTTGAAATCGCACATCCAACTCGGCGCCCGGATCGTCCAAACACAGCACTGGCTGTATTTCTCGCGTATTGGCAACCCGCAGTTGGGCCAGAGTCATCGCCAAATTGACCGTTTTTAGCTGGCCTCGACTTAATACATCCGCCGCCCGCTGGTCATCACACCGAAACACCAAGTCCGCCCGCTGCGGACCTACCTGGGTCTGTCTTGCCTTTCGATCACGAGCCCTGTGGCTCAGCAGATCGGCCGCCAAAGCGTTCTCGGACCATCCGCGCTGATAGTCCAACTGCACTTGACCAGAGAACCCCAGCCGCTCAAGCACATCTGGAAACACCGCCTGGATCTCATCCACAAACCGCTGACGCCAACTGTCCACCTGATGACCGTACACATCAATCTGCTGGTCCCAAGCGTCCAAATCACAATCCCTAAGTGTACCACTTCGAAGGCCAGTATTCCGTTGTAAAAGCGCTCGACGAAGTGCGGCAAAGACCGAAGCGTCTCCTGACAAACAATGAAATGCGCCCCAGTCCATCCACCGCCTTCGATCGCCTGGGCTCCCGGTGATCAAATCCGGCATATGAGGCGCGATCACTAGGACGGGTAATGCACGGCTCAAGACTG
>CAJXXD010000121.1 GCA_913062835.1 uncultured Gammaproteobacteria bacterium | reverse complement strand
CCCGCCAGACCCAGCAGAGACGAGGCAAAGGCCACGCCCATCCCGCCAAGCTGCGCCTCAAGCCCCGTCATCAGCCGGTTGAACACCTCAACCCCGCCTTCACCATCCTGCGGCGCAAGGCTGCGGATCGTATCGACGACGGCCGGAACGGTGGTGGCCAGCCCGTAGAACGTGCCCAGCAAACCCAGGAAGATCAGCATGTTGACGATATACCGCGTGATCTCGCGAGCCTCGTCGATCCGTTGCGCCACCGAGTCGAGGATCGACCGCGCCGAGGTCGAGGCGATCTGCATCCGCTTGCCGCGCTGGCGCAGCAGCGTCGCCAAAGGCGCCAGCAATTGCGGTGCCTTGACCATCTCATGCCCCGGATGCTGCGCCGCGAACCCTTCGATCCAGCGCACCGATCCGATCAACTGGAACACCTGCCAGAAACAGGCCACCACCCCGATGAAGAAGACGAAAAGGATAAACCCGTTCAGCCACGGGTTGGCCTCGAACACCGGCAAGACGCGCGGCAGCGCCAAAAAGGCGCCCGCCCCGGTCAGGCCAAGCACGACCAGCATCAAGACGATCTGGCGCACGGGGCGTGAAAACTGCGGCTCGACCTCGCGGTCCGGCTGGTCCATCTGGACGGCTCCCGGCTCTGGTTCTTGGTGGTCCAACCCTACGCGCCCGGGCCGGTCAAGCCAAGGATTTATCCGCCCATTGCCCGCACCCGGCGCGCCAGCCCAAAGGCCAGGTTGTCGCCCACCGAAAGGTGAGGAAACAACATAGGCTCTTGAAAGACGGTGTGCGCACACCCCAACAGCGGCCCCTCGGTCGGCCGTTCGATCCCATCCAGTCGGACCACGCCCTCAAGAACCAAGCCGGGCTCTGGCTTTACTAACGCGTGCAGCAGACTGGTCTTGCCTAGACCGGATGGACCCATGATTGTGCCGACCTGGCCACTCTCAACCGAGAGCGAACAGGGCTTAAATAACGACCGGCCGTCGCGCGCGACACAAATATGGGCTAGCTCAAGCACGGGCACCTCCCTGCATCCCCAGGCGATGGCGCCACATCCGGCGTCCGAGGAAGGTCACCCCAAAAAATAAAGCCATAGGCAGTGCGGCATTTACCAATGCAGCCGCAGATGCCACACGGCGGTCACTGTGTAACGAGATCACCAATTCCGTCATCAACGTCTCCACACGGCCTCCCCCCAATAAGAGGGTTTGAGTATACAAGCTGGCACTGACCGAGAAGGCCACCGCAAAGGCCAAGCCAATCACAGGGCTGTGCAAGGGGAGCCAAATTCGGAGCAAAGCATGCACTGAGTTCACTCCACTTTCAGCCAAGACCCGCCTTGCCGACTCAGGCCGCGACAACCAAGTATCTGCCAATACGACCACCGCATAGGGCCAAGCGATCAACAGGTGACCCAGCCAAACCGCAGTCCATCCTGGCGACAAACCAATCCATCCCATCGTAGCCAGTAATCCAGCGGATAAAGGCAACGCAGGCATCCACAACAACCCCCACCAAACCCAAGACAGGCGTTGCATACGGCGTTTGGCCATCCACTCCAAACTCAACACCGCCAATACGATCGCACTGCATGCAACCATAAGACCGAGTCTCAGTGTCTCCCACCACACTGCCGATTGCGCGCCTAATCCATCCCATCCTCGGCCGTTAAAAGATGGCCAGGGCTCAGTGACTGGCCAATACCCTGCACCGCTCCAGAGCAAGAGACTGATCAAGCCACCGACACTCACGCCCCCCAGAAACCACCATAGCAAAGCCCATAAGACCGCTCGTCTGCGCTTATACACTCGATGCCATCCGGGGACTCGGTGATAGACAGCGCGAACGTAGATTAAGGAAGCCGCGGTCAACGTCACCAATACAGCCAACATCGCGAGGGCGCCGGCTTGACGGATCAGAGGATTTGGGTCACTCAACCAATCAAGCAACCGAACAGACAAAAACGCAGGGCGATCCGGACCCAGTACGGCGGTCACCTCAAGGTTCATCAACGAAAATGCAAAGATGACCAGGATGGGTGCGCTCAGCCACCGGACCACCCGAGGCCACACCAAATGACACCAACTCGACCATGCACTGAGACCGGATTCACATCCCACGCGTACCGTTTGCGAGACGGGCAGTCGAAGCGCCAATGGCACAGCCAAAACCGCTAAAAATACCGACTCTTTCAGGACCAGGACCAAAAGCACACCCAGGCCTAACGGATCTTTGGGAAACAAATAATCAGGCACCTCTGCCACGAACGATCCTGACAGCAGAAGGCGTACCAACACACCGCTGGCACCCAATAGCAACAAGACGCCCAAAGCCAATGCCGCATGGGGCACACTCAATAACGCCAACTGAAGGCCTTGGTTGCGATGCTTCCACACCACCTGATAACAGAGCCATCGCGCGAAATAGAGCGACGCCACCACCGAGGCCAATGCCACGGAAAAAGTCAGCACCAGGCTTTGAACGAGCGCAGGCTCAGCCGCCAACCACCGCCAAGCGTCTCCAACAGAATGCGTCGATCCGCCGCCCAAAGCCTGCCACGACAAACCGACCAGCGGAACGACGACGAGCGCGATGAGCCCGCGCTCGATGGCCGTCATTGGGACGCACTCAGATACCGCTGTCGCCAGGCTTGCTCGAGGGGCTCGGTCCAACTGGCGTGGGGCTCGGGTAACGGATTGCCCAAGGCTTCAGGACTCAGAGTGGCCGGGCCCAAGCCAATCGCATCAAACAGGGCACGGCTTTCTGGGTCGAGTCGATCCATCGCCAACACCGTGGGATCTCCCCAGACGGCTGGGTCAGATTTCTCCGCTTGAGCACTCGGCGACAACAGCATGTTGGCCCAGACCAAGGCACCCGCCCGCGCACTGGCGTTAAATGGGATCGCCACAAAATGGGTGTTTCCGATCGAGCCTGCGTCGTGCACGTAGGTACGCACAGTCGACGGCAACTGCCCCTCGAGTATCCGGTTGGATGCCTCATTGGGATTGAACGATAAAGCAATATCAAGCACCCCATCGGCAAACAGCTCGAGTAGGGCTTCAGCGGAGTCTGGAAATTCACGTCCCTGGCGCCAAGCCACAGCATGCAGGGCATCCAAAAGTGGCCACAGGTTCTCGGTCACCGAGTCCAATCGCTCTGGCTGAAAGGGCTCGGAAAGCCATTTTGGATAGGCTGTCGTCTCCAATACCGCTTGCTTTAAGAACGTAGTGCCATGGAAGTTCGGTGGTTCGGGATAGGTGACCGTTCCCGGATTATTTTCCGCGTAGGTCAACAATGCTTCGAGGCTCTTCGGGGGATGAGTCGTCCGCGCCCTGTCATACAGCCACACCAGTTGCGCACGGCCCCATGGCATCTCCAATCCTTCCGTTGGGATCGAAAAGTCAAATGCGTTGGCGGGGGCATCAAGATCCAACCCATTCGCATTCGGCAACTCACTGACAAAGGGCGAGCCCAAGAGTTGTTCCCGCTTCATACGGGCAAAGTTTTCCCCGTTGATCCATAACAGATCCGGCCCCCCGGTCTCTGATTGCCCAGTGAGTCGAGCCGTTTGAATCCCTGTGATGACGGTGGCAATGTCTTCGACTTTGACGTGACGAACCGTCATGCCGTATTGCTGCTCGGCTTTTTCCGCCCATCGATCGATGTAGGCATTGATCTGAGGCGACCCGCCCCAGGCATAAAAATAAACGGTTTGACCTCGCGCTTCGCTTTCAATCTGAGACCAGGGTGTCGCCCATGCATTCAGGGACAGCAGCAGTCCCACCCCAAAGCTCATCCATCGCGTCATGCTTTACTCCTGTTTCGTTTACTTTATGGCATCCAACGCTGAAGCCAACGTACTAACCGCTTCATCTTTCCTGAATACAATCGCGGGGTATAGACACTCCCTGCCACCCGCTTACTGATTTCAGATCGTGTGGGATACGGGATACTCAAATTCGCCAGCGCCGATAAGGGCAGCTTTTGTTCCATGGCTAAAATCCAGGGTGCCAATAGCTCGCCCGCGTGCTGCCCTAATATGTCCACACTCAAAATATGGCCTTTAGGGTCTGTGACCACCCGAATCTCGCCCTCGGTTCGGCTTTCACAGACCGCTCGATCAAGCTCAGAAAACGGCCATCGATACACACGCTGTTGCGCACTTGGGGTGTTTTGATCCCGTTCTGTGTGTGTCAGTCCCGCATGAGCCAACTCAGGGTCCGTATAGGTCACCCAGGGCGGGGGCCGTGACGAAATCCGCGCCGGCCATCCAAACAAACTTTGTTTCAAGACCACCCCGGCATGGGCGGATGCTTCGTGC
>CAJXXD010000120.1 GCA_913062835.1 uncultured Gammaproteobacteria bacterium | reverse complement strand
GTCGGGCTGCCGAACAGGCCAGCAAGCTCGTCTGTGTCGAACGGGTCGAAGCCGTGAGGCAGCTCGTCGCAGTCCACGTCTGTGTTAGCAGGCGCGAAGCAGAACGGGCGGGCCTTCTCTTCCGGCACTACGGTCAGCCAGCAGATGTTCTGGTTGCCGTTGACGTCCGTGACGGTAAGTTCCACCACGTTTTCACCCACATTCGAGCAATCGAAGGAAGTTGCATCCAGACTCATCGATGCGATAGCGCAGTTGTCATAGCTGCCGTTGTCGATGGTGTCGGTGGTGATGGTTGCTGTGCCGGTGGCATCCAGTTCCATGGTCACATCCTGGGTTACGACCGTCGGGGCGATATTCTCTTCCACGGTTACGGTAGCCGTAGCCGAATTCGTATTGCCGTTAACGTCAGTTGCACGAGACACAATGCGGTTCTCGCCAGGCTTCAGGTTTGCCTTGAAGACAAATGGACGCCACGCGTATGGTCCCAGATCTGGGCCTACCAGTTGGGCCATTTCCCATGTCTTACCATCGTCCATCGATACTTCAACCTTATCGATTGAGGTGACACCGCCGAAGGCCACACCGTAAATCAGGTTGTCGCCAGCGCGCGCCTGCTCCAATGGCATGGTGATCCATGACTTTACGTTCATTTCCCACATAGATGGCTGATCCGGCGAGCCTTTTGCGCCCACTTCGCGTACGCGGTAGCCAGACGCCTGAATTTTGGCGTCCGTCTGGTTTTCGGTCATCGCAACGCGCTTCACATACTTCACGTTGTTTACCCCGTAATAACCAGGAACCACCAAACGCAATGGACCGCCATGAGTCACGTCCAAAGGCTGGTCGTTCATTTCCCACGCGAGGATCGCGCTTTCCATGGCCTTTAATGGCACAGAACGCTCGACCATGACGGTCTTGGGATCGATGCCCGCTGGGATTTCTTCACCACCGGTCCCGGTGATGTAGCGCATGCCGCTGACCGAACCACCAAGGCTTTCGATGACTGTCTTTAAAGGCACACCGGTCCACAAGACGCAGCCTGCCGCACCCACTGACCACTGCGTACCCGCAGCTTTGTGTGGGAAAAAGGCACGACCGTTGCCTGAACACTGGAGCACAGAGGCAACAGTCGTCGAGCCCATCGCCTTCAGATCGGCAACCGTCAATGTGCGAGGATTTTTCACCCCTTCAAACGACACTTCCCATACATCTGGGTTGGCCGTTATGGAAGCATCCGGTGACGGCAAGTTATTCCGCACAAACAAAGTCCGAGCTGGCGTAACCACACCGCTTCGGATCGCACCACGGACTGTTTCCATGGTGTTCGCACTGTGAATGATGAGATCTTCAACACGCTTCCAGCTAGCAAATGCGGGTACTTCACGCTGTGTGGATGCAAACGCAGCCGGTGACATCTGTAAAAGACCTAAGGCAGCCGCCGCGCCGGCACCGCCCTTCAACATGACCCGACGCGCGGGATTATCAAGAGTGTTCTTTGGCTCGGGAATCATTTCCGTCGACATGGTATGCACCTCCAAAATCTGTTTTTAGAAGCAGCTTCGATCCATGAATGCTGGGTGAGACCAAAGTAGACCCAAGAAATTGAGGCAGGTCAAGACCTTCGAATATGCTTAGACCGTTTATTTATATGACGCCCAAGTCAAGGTCCAATAACGGGGCATGCTGTTGAGCGCCGTAGACATCGGTTTCACCCAAAGCACCGGAGCTTCGGGGGCGCTTTATGGTGACCTTAATAGCCAAGGCTGGTTCGAAATTAACGACGGATATCACCTGCCCCACCTCGATTCCATACACAGAAGCAAACGCCTCGGGAGACAACGCACCCGACTCAACCACACGCTGATAGTCCGCATTGGAGGTAAACAACACATCGAATGTCAGCTCGAACGGACCGGCATTTTTTGACCGTATCACCGAAGCAATATCTTTCAGTTTCATGCGCCCGCTCCCAGTGTCATGAGTCGTATCGGAAAAGGAGCGAGTGGATCATCAATCGCCATGAGGTGATAGGCACTAAACTCATACACCGCACCTTGAGGTAAGTCCGACGGTGAATACGGAAACGCTAAATTACCCGCCGTCGAGAGCCGGCCGGGGTATCCAAGATGCAATAGGGTCGATCGCACGAATGCGCAGATCGTGTCGGCCAATGACTGAGATTTTGCTGTCACCTCGATGATGAGTCCAACTTCATGAGGTACCCGGTGTCGCTCTGGTTCTAAAGCACCCATAACGCCGTCACGCCCATAACAGCGGAATAGGATCGCGACATCGGCTGGGTCAATGTGGGCAAAGTTTTCAAAGGTTTTATCGCGAGCTTCTGCCAAAATTTGATCCAAAGAGGCAATGAAATCGGGCGAACGCACGCCCGCAATAGACAGGGTTCGGTACCCCACCAAGTGGGCCCCCTCCAACTTAACCGTGTAGGAGCGCTCTCGATGCAAGCGAGTACCAGAGACGCGAACTCGCCCGTCACCTGCCGCCTCGAACTGACAGTCAGTCAGATCCAATGTGCCTCCGGGTCCTGGCAAAGATCGAGGATCGCTTTTCTCATATAGCGTATGTGCAGCCACCGAGGTGACAGTGCATTGCCGAGTCGGGTTCAGGGGTTCTAACACAAAGCCCGTGTGGTCAAGCACGCCGAGCATGCAATCCGAACCACTACCTGGCGAAGCAGCAATCGCCGCACACTCCAAAATTTTTCCCATATGCAAAGCCAAGGCTTCAGGAAATCCGACGCGAATGGGCACAGCCGCAAACACCACCGGGTCATAGCAACGACCCGCCACAACGATTTCAGCCCCCTGCTCTAAGGCCTCAATAACCGGCTCAACACCCATTTGGGCGACCAAGTGGGTGGAATCAGAGATCAGTGCCTCGGTTAATTCAAATACCGAACCCAACGGCTGAATCCGTCCATGATCTAATGCCGTCGACACCTCACTTCGGTCTTGGTCTGCTTCAATCATCGCAACCCGTGCTTTAAGGCCGAGTTCAGATAGAACCGACTCCACCAGAGACACGCAGTCAAGAAGATGTGGCTTAGCCCCCGCCCCTCCGGCCGAACCAATCAGCAATGGAATACCCCGATCGAGCGCGGCTGCGATCAAGTAACGCAAATCCCGTTTCACCGCATCGGGATCAGTAAAGGATTTGCCAGAACCCAAATAATAAGGACCTGGATCGGTGGATCCGGCATCAACTGCAATCACATCGGGCATGCGAGCCAAGCCGGCCTCGAATGAAGCTTCCGGAAAGCCATAGCCCAAGATCGCGGTTGGCGCCAACACAGTGATGGTTGCGCTCATTATTGTTATCCGCTGTCTGTTTTCCTCAATGTACGATGATTACTTGGCTTATTGAAGTCTCGAGGCCAATCGACGGGTTAAACACCGACCGAGCGCGCTAACAGTTGCTGATGGAAGCGCTTAGCGACAGGCGATAGACGCCGTGATTTTGGGTACACCACGTGCCATGCCGACTGAATCGGAAAGCCTGATATTTCGAGCTGCACCAAACCACCATCGGCCGGGTTAGGCGGCAACGCGTGTTGTGACACCACCCCGAGTCCTAAACCGGCCGCGACCGCTTCTTTGACTGCTTCATTGCTGCCAAGCTCCATACGGATGTCTGGCCGGATATTTAATGCCGCAAAGGCCTGTTCGACTGCCATGCGGGTACCCGAGCCCTGTTCTCGTAATATAAAACGTTGCTTCGCGAGCTCACCCAAAGTTGCTGGCAGATCCTTCATCGAACCAGTATTCGGCGCGATCAACACCAAGTCATTTTTCATAAAGACCTGATCTGAGAGCGCCATGCCTGATGGTGGCATGGACATGACATACAGATCATCTGCGTGCTGCTTCAACCGAGCCAATACACCATCCCGATTCAAAATCTGCAAAGACACTTCGATGCCAGGAAATTCTTCACAAAAGGCACCCACCCAACGCGGAATAAAATATTTCGCGGTGCTGACTGCCGCGACCTTCAATCGGCCGCGACTGAGGCCGGCGACCTGGTCTCGCACCTGCTCGAACTCTTCAAGCCGATCGATGATATCCCCAGCCGCAGCTGCGAGCTCGAGCCCCAATTCTGTCATCTGTACACGACGAGACACCAAGTGATAAATCGGGAATCCAACCGCGGACGCGACGTCTTTTAACTGATCCGAGGCGGTCGGCTGCGTGATATGCATCCGGTCTGCAGCCCGACTGACACTCCCCGTTTCGGCCAGCGCCCGAACCAACCGAAGTTGTTTAAAGGTCAAGTTCATAGGTTTTAACCAATATAAAAATACTAATAAA
>CAJXXD010000119.1 GCA_913062835.1 uncultured Gammaproteobacteria bacterium | reverse complement strand
ATACGCAGCCCTCGAATCGTCGGGACCGAGGCCAGTGCCGAAAAAGCGGTCGCCAAACTGTCATCGTCCGCCATCAGGGGATCACCGCCAGATAAGATCACTTCATTGACGCCCGTCTCGCGCGACAGATACTCCACGACAGCCCGAAGATCACGGGTTTTCAACGTGCCTTCATCGTAGGGGTAGTGACGGCGGAAGCAGTACCGACAATTGACGGCACACCCACCCCGAAACACCAAGAGAACACGCGAGCCATATTTATGAAGCACCCCGGGCAGCACGGACTGATGCTCTTTCAGAGGATCTGGCACAAAACCAGGCGCGACCTGCCACTCCGCTTGGTCTGACAAGACTTGTCTCAACAAAGGATCTTGGAGATTGCCTGGTTGCATGCGACTGACAAAGGGGCGCGGAACGCGCATGGGAAAGCCA
Organism: uncultured Gammaproteobacteria bacterium; assembly: GCA_913062835.1. Taxonomy (GTDB): domain Bacteria; phylum Pseudomonadota; class Gammaproteobacteria; order Pseudomonadales; family Litorivicinaceae; genus HIMB30. The sequence continues at coordinate 3,916 of CAJXXD010000119.1, read as the reverse complement.
GGCGCGCGGTCCCGTTCAGGGACGGATGCCGGCTCGATCCCTACGGCTTCTAATAGTTCGTCTGCCGAGGTAATGGCCTGTTTCAGGTGCTGTTGCCACGGGATCACTGAGAGGCCAATACCCGTTCCACGGTGTCGACGACGGCTTGGGTTTGGCTGTCTATTTCCAAATTGAGCACATCGCCTACAGCAACCTGACCAAAGGTGGTGAGCTTCAAGGTTTCTGGGATGAGATGCACACTGAATCGGCGGTCCCGAGGCGTTTCACCGACGGTCAACGAACACCCATTCAGTGCCACATAGCCTTTGGGCATTACGTATTTCACCAAAGGTGCAGGCACCTCCCACCAGACCGCAAGATTGCCCTCGTCTCGGACCACATCCACCACAGTCGCTAATCCATGAATGTGTCCCGACAGCAAATGCCCACCAATCTCATCACCAAAGCGCGCTGCCCGTTCCACGTTGACGAAGTCACCCACACGGAGCGCTCCGATGTTGGTCAACCGAAGGGTTTCATCGATGACATCGAAGGTGGCCGAGCGCTCGGTGAATTCGACCACTGTCAAACAGGCTCCATTGATGGCAATCGAGGCACCGGACTCAAGCCCCTCAGAACGACCCCTAGGCAATTCAACCGTCAACCGAAGCCGCCCCTCGATCGGGTCCGCCTGACGGATGACTCCCTTACCCTGCACAATGCCTGTGAACATTACCCTGCTAACTCCTGAAACATACGCCGAAGACTCGGATGCGCATTGGCGGTGCGAAGCAATGCACTTCGCGTCAATCGAGCCCAAGGCCGATTGTCCCTGAATCCATCGGAAAATAGACCCATCGCAACGGACACCGCGCGATGGTCGAGCCGACGTTCCCGCTCGATTGTGCGCGCGATCCGATCGCCGTCTTGCACCCCGGTCGCGAGGACCGATTCCAATGCGCGTACATCAGCAAAACCTAAATTTGCACCCAAGCCTGCCAGGGGCAAAATACCATGCGCAGTATCACCCATGGCGACCACACATCCCCTCGCATCTTGGGCCAGCCGATGCTGCGACAACGGAATCCAGTCTGGATCGGCGACAAAGGAAAGATCCCCACGGACCCACTCCGAGCGAAGGGTGATTCGACGTGCGAGCGCTTCCGCTGACAGGGGCTCAAGTGCTGAAGCGACCTCAGAGGTGACCGACCAAACGAGGCTGACTCGATTCCCTTCCCCCTGAGAAGGGAGCGGTAAAAGCGCCAGCGGTCCTTCTGGAGTGAACACCTGAAACGCCTCACCTTCATGGGGCAAGGTGGCGGCCAAGGTCCCTACCACGGCCTTCTGATGATGGCCTCCGTCAATCCGCTCAAAACCCGATGCCACCGCAATTCGCGCTGCACGACCCTCAGCTAAGACCACCAAATCCGCCTGGAGCAAGCGCGTATCCCCGGCCCAAACCTCACCTTCAGGTGTCACCTGAGTCACCGGCTCCGAGTGCGTGACGATTTTTGAAACAGCCAAGCGGTCCAATAAGCGCTTCCGAACCCAGTCGGCTTCAACCAAGACCCCCAAATCGCGGTCGGTGAAACACACTTCGGCGTCACTGGTGAAGTCGATCACCCGCATGGTCTGATACGGACATAAGCGGGTATCGGCACGCCACGCTGACAACCGTTCCAACAGCGACTGCGCTTTTGGGCCCAGCGCCCAGACCCGCGCACCGATCTCATCACTCGGCTCTGCCAGGTCAAATCCTTGTGGATCATAGACAGCGACTTCCCATCCGGCTTGCTCGAGCACTAATGCACTGGCCAAGCCAATGGCTCCGCCCCCGATGACCGCTGCTCTCATGAAAAGAGCCCCATCCCGGCCTCAGCCAGTTGACGCTTTAACCGTGGACTTTGATCAAATACCGACAAACCGACCGCGGTACCTAGGCGACGCCATCCAGCTGGAATATTGAACAACCGCTCAAGGGCTGAGGAGGCCAAACGGGTCCGATCTCGATCGCGCTTCCACTCAGAGAAGGCCACGGACATGGCTTCATCGACCGCACTCTCATCCAATGCGGCCAACCAACGTGACAGGCCCCGTAGCGCCAAGTTCAGTCCTTGACCAGCCACCGGATGGATTGTCTGAGCGCCGTTCCCAATGATCATCACCCCAGGTCGATACGGTTGATCAATCCACCGCTCGACCAAGGGAATCGCCACAGGCTCATTCACAGGTTCAAGGATCCCAAGCGCTGGGTCGGCAGCCGACGACAATGCGGCCATTAATTCGGTCGGGTGCGCCAATAAGCGTTCTGCCACCAAGGGTTCGAGCGACCACACAAACCCATAAATTGATTCGCTCAAGGGCAACATGGCCAAGGGCCCTGTGCCAACAAACCGTTCATAGGCACGACCCGGGATGGGTCGACTGGCCCGGACCCGACCCAACAAAGCCGTCCGATCAAAGGGGCGCTTTTGTGCCACAAACCCGAGTGACTCCGTCAAAGGGCTGCGCCCGCCATCGGCCAACAACACCACGTCGGGTGCCAGGACGTCACCATTTTCGAGAATCACCTTTGGTGGTGTCTCGACGCCCCGGGCTCGCACCGAAGCAACCCGTTCTGTCTCGATCGCGACAGATAAATCCTTTCGCACAGCCGCCTCAAGATCGTGAGAACAGGCGACCCGTCCAAACCGTGGATACCCAAGGGATTCTGCAGTCATCAAGGCAGAGCCAGGCACGCCTTTTTCAGACACGTGAATCTCCCCAATCGGCTGCCCAGCCACGTCATCAACACCCAACCGTGCCAACAGCTGCAATGTCGATTCGGCTAGAGCCAGCGACATTTTGGGCTTCTCGACCGAGGGATCAAACAGCCGGACTCGATCGCCGCGATGCGCTAGAGCGCGTGCCGCAATCAGACCAATCGGACCCGCCCCGATGACCACTGCGTCCATCATGATCCGCTCATCAGGGCTTCTATCTCATCACGTGCCTTAGGTACCGAACCGGTCAATACCTCAGGGCCGCGCGCTGTGATAGCCACATCGTCTTCAATCCGGATACCGATCCCTCGATACCGAGCAGGCGCCTTCGACTCACGACTTACATACAACCCAGGCTCACACGTAATCACCATGCCCGCTTCCAGCGCGATGGGGGCATTGTCGACCTCGTAGGGCCCCACATCATGCACATCAAGCCCCAAGAAATGGCCTGTTCCGTGCATGTAGTAGGGCAAAAAGCGTTTGTCAGCGAGCGCATCTTCTAGCGGCCCTTCAATCAATTTCAGATCGATTAAGCCCTGGGTGAGGGTTCGCAACGCCGCATGATGAAAACATTTGATGGTTTTTCCCACCACCATTTCAGCTAACGCAGCGGTCTGCGCCGCCAATACCAAATCGTACAGCTCTGCTTGAGCACCGGTAAATTGTCCGTTGACCGGGAAGGTCCGAGTAATGTCTCCGGCATATCCCTCTACCTCACAACCGGCATCGATTAGCACCAGATCACCCGAGACCAGACGGTCAGCTCGATCGATGTAGTGCAAGATGCATGCATTGTCGCCACCGCCGACAATGGTCTGGTACGCCACGGACGGGCTGCCCTGCATACGAAACGCATGCTCCACAATCGCAGCCAACTGGTCTTCGGTCATGCCTGGCTGACAATGACGCATCGCCTCAATGTGTCCCTGAGCCGAGAGCTCTCCCGCTTTTCGCATCACCTCGAGCTCGTCTCGGGTTTTAATCATCCGCAGTCGATGAAGGTTTCGAGACAGATCCACACGATGCGACAGCAACTCTTGGCGACGGGCCCGATGGGCCCGAGCCTTAAATGCCTTGTCTAGCAGCTCAGTGGTGAACGGACACTGAAAGGGGTACTCAATCCAGTGCGTCTTCTGCAGTAGTGACTCAAGTTCCGCTTCCAACGCATCTAA
>CAJXXD010000118.1 GCA_913062835.1 uncultured Gammaproteobacteria bacterium | reverse complement strand
TGGCGAGCATGTCAAACCCGGAATCACCACCGGTGAACTCGATCGCCTCTGCCATGACTACATCGTCAACGTGCAAGATGCCGTTCCAGCGCCTTTGAATTACCGCGGATTCCCCAAGTCCATCTGCACCAGTCTCAATCATGTGGTCTGCCATGGCATCCCAGACGATGGCAAAGAGCTTAAAAAAGGCGACATCTTAAATATTGATGTGACTGTGATTAAAAACGGCTACCACGGCGATACCAGCAAGATGTTTACCGTCGGAGAGATCAAGCCCTATGCGTCGCGACTGATTCAGATCACCCAAGAGTGCATGTACAAGGGGATCGAGCTGGTCAAGCCCGGCGCACGCCTCGGGGACATTGGTCACGCCATTCAGGTCCACGCCGAGTCCAACTACTACTCAGTGGTCGAGGAATTCTGCGGACACGGCATTGGCAAGGTGTTCCACGAAGATCCGCAAGTACTGCATTACGGACGCCCAGGGACTGGCGTGGCACTCAGAGAGGGCATGACCTTTACCATCGAGCCCATGATCAACCAAGGCAAACGCCACACCCGTGTACTGTCCGATGGCTGGACCGCTGTGACCAAGGACAGGAAACTCTCTGCGCAATGGGAGCATACGATTTTGGTCACGCCCACGGGCTATGAAATCCTCACTTACCGCGAAGGTGACGAAACCTTCCCGAGGGTTGGCTGATGGCGCCTATGACCGGCTCGCTTTCCACGGAGATTGGCGAGCCCACCGATTTAAGCCCGAGCGGTCTTCGAACCTATCTGACCACCGAGCATCAGCGACTGGCTGACGCCTTCAGCCAAGGCATCTACATTGAATACTTGCTGGGCGCTCGCGCACTGGTCATCGACCGAGTGCTGACCGCTCTCTGGTCAGAGTGTGGACTCACAGACTCGCAATTGGGTTTGTTTGCTGTCGGTGGCTACGGTCGTGGCGAACTCCACCCCTATTCGGACATCGATTTATTAATTGTTGGGTCAGAAGCCCACCTCACAGCCGCCGACGAGGCTCTTCGGACCTTCACCACACGCCTCTGGGACTTCAACACCGACATTGGCCACGCCGTCCGCTCGCTCGACGAATGCCGAAGCCTCGCCAAAGACGACATCACCATCGCCACCAGCTTGATTGAGTTTCGAGCGATCGCCGCAGGACCTGCGATCGTCAAAGCCCTTGAAGCCATTGCTTTTGATGATGACAACTGGAGCTCAGCTGCTTTCTTTGCCGCCAAGGTGGCTGAGCAAGACGAGCGCTACGCCAAACACGACGATTCTGATAACCGGTTAGAGCCGGACATCAAACAAGCCCCCGGCGGCCTCCGCGATCTGCACACCATTATCTGGGTGACTCGGCGGCATTTCCGGACCGACCGCCTGGTGACGCTGGTTGACGAAGGGCTGCTGACACAAAAAGAGTTCAAGTTGCTCGATGAAGCCGAGCAGTTCTTAAAGCGAACGCGGTTTGCCCTGCACCTCGTGGCTGGACGATCGCAAAACCGTCTGCTCTTTGACCATCAAGCCGCCGTGGCCACCGCCTTGGGCTTCACCGAGGAGGACCCTAAAGAGCGCATTGAAGCCTTTATGAAGCAGGTGTACCGGATGACACTCCGGATGGGCGAATTCAACGACATGCTGCTGCAGCATTTCGAAGAAACCATCTTTTGCGATGAGACCTCGATTGAGGTGACACCGATCAACAGCCGATGGCAAATACGGGACCAGCACCTGGAGCTGATCCACCCCAATGGCTTTGAGCGAAACCCTTCGGCGCTGCTCGAAGCCTTTGTGCTTTTGGCTCAAAAACCCGAGCTCAAAGGACTCCGTGCAGCGACCACACGGCAAATGTACACAGCCCGTCATTTGATCGATGAAGACTTCCGAAATGATCTAGTAAATATTAGTTATTTCATGGAGTTGATGAGATATCCTCTCAAATTACCTGATATTTTAAGACGCATGCGGTACTACGGCATTTTGAGCCGTTACATCCCTCAGTTCTCAGCGATTATGGGGCTGATGCAACACGACCTGTTTCACATCTACACGGTAGATGCACACACCTTGCAGTTGGTCCGTAACATCACACGCTTTTATCAAGGTACGGTGACACAGGACTACCCCATCGTCAGCGCCTTGACGCAGCAATTGCCAAAGATCGAATTGTTGTATTTAGCCGCCCTCTTCCATGACATCGCCAAAGGCCGTGGCGGGGATCATTCCGAGCTCGGGGCCGTGGATGCCTATGAGTTCTGTAAACACCACCGACTGCCCGAATACGATGCGCGCTTGGTGGCTTGGCTGGTGAATAACCATCTATTGATGTCGATGACCGCCCAACGAAAAGACATCTCGGATCCCGACGAAATCCGTGCGTTTGCGGAAATCGTCGGCGACGAGCGGCGGTTGAATTATTTGCTGTGTCTCACCGTCGCCGACATCACAGCCACCAACCCCGAACTTTGGACCAGTTGGCGGGCGTCTCTGCTTCGCCAGTTGTACTACAGCACCTTGGAAATGTTGAAACGGGGCTTAGAAGACCTGCCCGGTCGCCACACCTATGTGGAAGAAACCAAGCTCGATGCGCTCGATATGGTCCGACCCTCCATTCGAAGTGCCGCGCAAGCGTTTTGGTCACACTGGGCACAGGAATATTTTATCGGGCACTCCTCCGATGAGCTGGCATGGCATTTGGAAACGCTGATCGACACCGCACCGACCGAAACCGTGGTCGCAATCGCCCCCAATGACATCAACCCAGACCGGGGCTCAACCCAAGTGACGGTCTCAACCCCCAACCGGGTGCATTTGTTTGCAGACCTGACTGCCTGCTTTGCAGATCTGGGCTTGTCGGTGTTAGACGCACGGCTGCACTCGAGCGACCACGGCCGCTCGATCGACGTCTTTATCGTACAAGTCGACGCGACCGCCACCGCAGTCACCGACCCCGAAGATCTGCAGCGCCTATTAAATGCGCTTCACGAGGCAGCCGAAGGTCACTATCAGTGCACCACACACAATCGGCGCACACCTCGAATTCAAAAGTACTTCAATCAACCCGCTGAGGTGCACATCCAGGCGGATCTCGAGGGCAAGCGGTCCTTGGTTGAATTGAAAGCGCCCGATCGAGCCGGCCTGCTAACCGCTGTCGGTCACGTATTTGCTGAATTTGGTCTCGATTTAAGTACCGCAAAGATCGCCACCTTAGGTGAGCGAGTCGAGGACGTGTTCTACGTCACCGATGCACGCGGCGAGACGTTGCACGACCCCGTCTTCATAGAACAACTCAAACAGCGCCTTGAAGATGAACTCAACGCCTTAAGTGGAGCTGAAGCCCATGTTGAATCCTGATCTCAATCGGTTGATGCCCTATCCCTTTGAGCAGTTGGCGAGACTATTCGCCGGCGCCACGCCACCGGTTGACGTCACACCGATCCCGCTGTCGATTGGCGAGCCGCAACATGCGCCCCCGCGACTGGTGCTGGATGCCCTTCAATCAAATCTGTCGTTAGTAGCCAAGTACCCGACGACGCTTGGCACCTTGGAGTTGCGCGAAGCGATCGCGACCTGGGCCAATCAACGGTTCGCGCTGACCTCTGCACCGCTGGACCCAGCGCGTCACATTATCCCGGTCAATGGCACCCGCGAAGCCATCTTTGCACTGGTGCAAGCCACGGTCGATCGCACTCAGGGCGGTACCGTGGTCATGCCCAATCCCTTCTATCAGATTTATGAAGGGGCCGCTTTTATGGCCGGCCTGAATCCGCACTACCTGCCGATCGATCCGGCCACCGGGCAACCCGATTATCGAGCCGTCCCAGATGCCGTCTGGACGGACTGCCAGTTCTGCTTTGTCTGCACGCCAGGCAACCCATCCGGAACGGCCTTGGACGGTGACACGCTCACCTACTTGATTGAAAAAGCACAACAGTTCGATTTTTGGCTCGCCTCCGATGAGTGTTATTCCGAAATTTACCGAGGCGAGGCACCGATTGGATTGTTACAAGCCGCCGCCGAAGCCGGACTTTCCGACTATCGGAAGCTGGTGGTCTTCCACAGCCTATCCAAACGCTCAAATCTCCCCGGTCTTCGCTCTGGGTTTGTAGCCGGTGACCCAGATCTCATGGCCGCTTTCTTGAGGTATCGCACCTACCACGGCTGCTCACTGTCGTTGGCTGTGCAAAGGTCGCTCCATGGCTGGTAGTCGAGCATGATGTCGATATTCGGGTTGAGGTAAACCGGCGTGAGGCCAGCGCGCCTGAGCGCCTCGAGCTGATACCAGATCGGGAAGTGACCGTAGCCCCACGCTTTTTGCAATTGACGCAGTTCTGTTGTCTCATGTGAGCTAAGCTCGTCGACTTGAACGTAGTCTTGGGT
>CAJXXD010000117.1 GCA_913062835.1 uncultured Gammaproteobacteria bacterium | reverse complement strand
GATTCTTTTACCGCGGTCGCAATGTGGACGTTATCGGCGGCGGCAACACAGCCGTCGAGGAGGCGCTGTATCTGTCCAACTTAGCCTCCGAGGTCACCTTGATTCACCGTCGCGACAGTCTGCGCGCTGAGAAAATATTGCAAGATCGACTATTCGCCAAAGACAACGTCCGCATCCTTTGGCACCACACTCTCGATGAGGTCATCGGAGATGATGCGGGCGTGACTGGGCTGTCCCTTAAATCAACGGAGACCGGTAACACCCAAACCATTGAGGTACACGGCGTCTTCATCGCGATCGGACACAAACCGAATACGGATTTATTCGCCGGACAACTCGACATGGAAGGGGGTTACATCCGCGTCCGCTCGGGACTCGATGGGAATGCAACCGAAACGTCCGTACCCGGTGTGTTCGCAGCCGGTGATGTGGCAGATCATATCTATCGACAAGCCATCACCTCCTCTGGATTTGGCTGTATGGCGGCCTTGGATGCCGAACGGTATCTGGCCGAACACGCACACTGATCCCCTGGCTTTCCGATCACCGTCTCGATTTCCCATCGGTCGAGACGGCGCTCGACGAACCCAACGGCTTATTATGTGCCGGCGGCGATCTGTCCGTTCCACGACTTGTGAACGCCTATCGGCACGGCATTTTTCCGTGGTTTTCTGAGGGTGAGCCCATTTTATGGTGGAGTCCCGATCCGCGCTTAGTCCTAGAACCCTCGTCATTCAAATTTCGCCGGAGTCTTAAACAAGCGATCCGCAGCCAACGATTTGAGGTGCGTGTTAACAGCGCCTTTGACCAGATCTTGCATCTCTGCGCGTACCATCGGCCCGAGGGCACCTGGATCACCGACGAGATGCAGAGTGCATACCAGGCTCTCAATGCAGCCGGCTACGGTTTTTCCGCTGAAACCTGGGTGGATGATGTCCTGGTGGGCGGCCTCTACGGGGTTAAAATCGGCGACATGCTGTTCGGTGAATCGATGGTGTCGTTGGTTGCCAATGCATCGAAGGCCGCCCTGGCAGAAATTTGCACAAACGCTGATCTCTATCAAATCAAGCTCATCGACTGCCAAGTGCCAACTTCACACCTACAGTCCCTCGGTGCTAGCCTGATCCCTCGTTCAGAATTCTTAACTCGGGTTCAGCAATACACGCTATGACAGGCTTTCCGTCACTCCGCTTTTACGCCACTGCCCCGCACCCTTGCAGCTATTTAGAGGGGCAAGAGGCGACGACCCTCTTTGTGGCGCCTGACACCGAGTTATCTGACCCTGAATTGGTCAAACTTACCGAGTCTGGCTTTCGTCGCTCAGGTCGCTACGTCTATCGACCCTATTGCGATCATTGCCATGCCTGCATCTCAGTCCGAATACCGGTGGCCGACTTTAAGCCCAAACGACGTCATCAACGCACTTTGAGACGCAACTCAGAGGTCATTTACGACCTATCGTCGCCGAGGCTCGACGACCCCCACTATCGCCTTTACGCTAACTACATCGAGGCACGCCATGCCGACGGCGATATGTACCCCCCCTCACCGAGTCAATATGAGGCGTTTTTGGCAGCAGGCGACACCCGCAGTCACTTTTTAAATGCTCGGATTGACGGGCAGCTAGTGGCTACCATGCTCTTCGACCAGATCCCAGGGCATGGGCTTTCAGCGGTCTATACCTTCTTTGATCCTGACCCCTTATTTGAACCCCGCAGTTTTGGGCGACTGTTGATTCTCGAGTTAATCCGCAGGGCCCGCGAGTCCAATTTGCCCTACGTGTATTTGGGCTACTGGATTCGAGACTGTAAGAAAATGGCATATAAAACCGAATACCGCCCCATTGAGATGCTGATCAATGGCAGGTGGATTCGCGCCGATTAAGCGGGCATAATCGCGCCTTTCCTATTTTGTGAAGGGAGCCTAATGGCTAAAGAAGATTCAATTGAAATGGAAGGCACGATCGTTGATACGTTGCCGAATACCATGTTCCGAGTCGAACTCGACAATGGGCATGTCGTCACAGCCCATATCTCAGGCAAGATGCGCAAGCACTACATTCGAATCCTAACCGGTGACCGGGTGACGGTGGAACTAACCCCCTACGATCTCACCAAGGGACGCATTACCTTTCGAGCCCGATAAAAGAGCCCCTGCGCGGGGCTCCTTTGTGACCGTTTAGGCCGGCTCTTTCGATTTTACCTCGCGGGGCGTCATCTCAAATGTAAGCGTATCGTCTTGGCCCACACGGACCAATACGCTGCCACCCTGAGCGAGATCACCAAACAAGATGGCATCGGCCAACGGACGCTTAATCGAATCTTGAATTAAGCGTGCCATGGGACGTGCGCCCATTGTCTTGTCGTATCCACGCTTGGCCAACCATTGCAACGCGTTTTCATCGAGCTCAATTGAGACTTTGCGATCATCGAGCTGCGCTTGAAGTTCTGCGATGAATTTGTGTACCACTTGCTCAATCACCGCCTCTGTCAGAGCACCGAACTGAACAATGGCATCCAGACGATTTCTAAACTCAGGGGTAAATTGCCGCTTAATAGTCTCCATGGCATCACTGGATTGATCCTGCTCACTGAACCCAATCGACCGCTTGGCCAAGGTTTCCGCACCGGCGTTGGTAGTCATAATGAGCACCACGTGGCGGAAATCCGTTTTGCGACCGTTATTGTCTGTGAGTGTCCCGTGATCCATCACTTGCAATAACAAGTTGAACACATCGGGATGCGCCTTTTCGATTTCATCGAGTAACAACACACAGTGAGGCTGTTTGGTGATGGCTTCGGTCAACAACCCACCCTGATCGAACCCAACATACCCAGGCGGTGCACCGATCAGCCGACTCACTGTGTGACGCTCCATGTATTCGGACATATCAAATCGAACCAGTTCAATGCCCAATGTGCGTGCCAACTGCCGACTGACCTCGGTCTTACCAACGCCGGTCGGACCGGCGAATAAGAAGCATCCAACGGGCTTACCGTCTTGTTTTAGTCCGGCGCGCGATAACTTGATGGCTGAGCTCATCCGATCGATGGCTTCATCCTGCCCAAATACGGTGAGCTTCAGGTCACGCTCCAGATTTTCCAGCACCTCAGTATCCGACTTCGAAATTTGCTTCGGCGGGATTCGCGCAATGTTCGCGATCACCGCCTCAATCTCTGGCGCCCCGAGCACTTTTTTACGACGAGATGGTGGCAGTAACCGCTGCAACGCCCCCGCTTCATCGATCACATCAATGGCTTTATCTGGTAAATGGCGATCGGTGATGTACTTCGCTGACAATTCCGCCGCCGAGATCAGGGCCGCCTTGGTATAGCGCAGTTCATGGTGCTCCTCAAAACGGGATTTAAGGCCCTGCAAGATTTTAATGGTGTCCTCAACAGACGGCTCAGGAACATCCACTTTCTGGAAGCGACGCGCAAGCGCTCTGTCCTTTTCAAAGATTCCGCGAAACTCTTGAAACGTTGTAGACCCGATACACTTTAGTTTTCCAGACGACAACAGAGGCTTGAGTAGATTCGAGGCATCCATCACCCCACCAGACGCCGCACCGGCGCCGATGATGGTATGAATTTCATCGATAAATAAAACCGCGTGCTTTTCTTTCTCAAGTTCAGCCAACAAGGCTTTCAGCCGTTTTTCAAAATCACCTCGGTACTTGGTGCCGGCTAACAGCGAACCTAAATCCAGTGAGTACACCACAGCATCGGCAATGACCTCAGGCACCTGCCCTTCCTCAATGCGATAGGCAAGACCTTCAGCGATGGCTGTTTTGCCCACCCCTGCTTCGCCCACCAATAGCGGATTGTTTTTACGGCGACGGGATAGCGTTTGAATGACTCGATTCAGCTCCTCATCGCGCCCGATCAACGGATCGATGCGACCGGCTTGCACTTCTTTATTCAGATTGGCGCAGTACCCCTCGAGATTACTCGCTGACTCGCCTTTACTGCGCTCGGTCTCATCTGAGCCAGACATACTCTCATCTGACATCTGCGACTCTTCGGCTTTGGAAATACCGTGGCTGATGTAATTCACTACATCGATACGTGCAATTTCCTGCTGCTTCAGCAAGTAAACCGCTTGGGACTCTTGTTCTGAAAAGATCGCCACCAGGACATTGGCTCCGGTGACCTCTTGCTTACCCGATGACTGAACGTGGAATACCGCTCGCTGCAAAACGCGCTGAAACCCAAGCGTTGGCTGTGTATCACGGTCCGTATCTTCAGGAAGCACAGGCGTGGTTTGACTGACAAAACTCTCCAAGTCCTCTCGAAGCTTCGCTAAATCTGCACCGCATGCATTAAGCACCTGCACCGCAGATGCGTTATCTAGCAACCCGAGCAATAGGTGCTCCACCGTCATGTATTCATGACGGACTTCTCGCGCTTGTTTAAAGGCGGCATTCAAAGTGACTTCG
>CAJXXD010000116.1 GCA_913062835.1 uncultured Gammaproteobacteria bacterium | reverse complement strand
CGATGGCTGTTAAATAGTTCGCAAGCCACAGCAACATCAGTCATTCTCTCCCTGAATGCGTTTTACTTGATCGATGACGCGCTCCATATGCGCCGATCGCGACCCTTTCACCAGGGCCACATCAACGCCCTCCATCCGTCCGGCGAGATCGACCTCAAGCGCATCTAAATCTGAAACATAGTCCGCAGAAGCCCCAAATCCCGTCGCAATCGGTTCGGCTTTGCCGACCGCCACTAACCGCTCAATACCCGCATCTTTTGCATAGCGACCGATGGCTTCCATTTCCGCCTCGGCGTCGGCGCCCAGTTCAGCCAAATGACCCAATATCAAGAGACGGATCCCTGCTTGAGTCGCTAACCAATCAATGGCCGCACAGACCGCCTCTGGACTGGCGTTATAGGTGTCATCAATTAATCGAAGCGCGCCGAACTGGTGCGGTGTCATACGGCCTGGTTCGATCACAGCGCTTTCCAACCCCTCGATAAGATCTGAGCGCTCAGCACCGGCTGCGAGACACATAGCCACGGCAGCTGCGGCATTTTCCATGAAGTGCACGCCTAAGGTAGGCAGGGTCACCTCGACACGTTGGTCCTCGAAGGTCAAACGCACCCGCTGATCGGTTAGGGGCATCCACACGACATCGGCTTGATCCTGACCAAAGGTTTTAACCGTGCGGTGTTTGGCTCGCTCACGCCATGTTTGAAATGCCGGCTCATCGGCGTTGAGCACCACCACACCGTCATCTGCTGTATGGTCGATGATCTCCCCCTTACCCTGAACCACACCAGCGCGCGAACCAAACCCTTCGAGATGCGCAGCTCGAGCATTAAGGAGCGCCGATATATGAGGCTTCACAATGGCCGCAATGTGATCGATGTCCCCAACTTTCGAGGCACCAAGCTCAAACACGGCAAAGGCATGCTCTGGTCGTAGACGACTCGCGGTCAATGGAACCCCCAACTGGTTGTTGTAGTTACCCTGCGTGACCAAAATCTCATGGCCTGAGCGTGCCGCGCGAACAGCCAAAATCGATGCAATAAATCCGCGCGTACTGGTTTTACCTTGGCTGCCGGTCAGCGCGAGGACGGGGTGGGAGTATTCTCGGCAGAATGCGCGCGCCAACTCAGTCAGTGCAGTTTCCACATCATTGACACAGAGTGCGGGCAAGAGATCCGTGGCTTGTGTAACCACCGCGGCAACTGCGCCTTGTCGCTTGGCATCGGCCAAAAAGTCATGACCGTCTCTCGCTCCTTTCAGTGCAAAGAACAAATCACCCGGCTTGACCTGGCGGGAGTCGATAGCAAACCCCTGAATCTGAGCCTCTCCCTGAGCATCTTGACCCAATACACGGGCTAGCGCTGACAGTGAATTAGGCAGCATGAGGACCTCCTGGATTCAAGAGACCAAATAGATCAGCCACCACCGCTCGGTCGGAATAGGCCAGCGTTTGAGCCCCTATGACTTGAGTGCGCTCATGGCCCTTGCCAGCGACGAGAATCAAATCCTCAGGCGCGGCCTGTGACACAGAGTGCTTGATGGCCGTGGCACGATCTAATTCGACATCGACGATGGAGGTGCGAGTGATACCTGACAAAATGTCATCTTTGATGGCTGAAGGGTCTTCAGAGCGCGGATTGTCGGATGTGATCACAATGCGATCGGCATACCGACTGGCCACCTCTCCCATAAGAGAACGCTTACCCTTGTCACGGTCTCCGCCGCAGCCAAACACGACCCATAAAGCGCCTTCGGCGTGCCAGCGGCTGGTCACCAACGCGTTTTCCAACGCATCTGGGGTATGAGCAAAATCAATAACCACCGTCGGCCGACCCTCGGCGATAAAGGATTCCATGCGACCGGGTGCGGGGCGAACCTTGCTGACTGCCGAAGCGACCTGCGACCAAGCCGTATTCGTTGCAAGGCTGACTGCCGTGATGGAGTACACGGCATTTTTCGCATTGAATTGCCCGAGCAATGGCACGTCAATGCGATGGGCTTCACCCTCAACCTCAACTTCCACGGTCGAGCCGGTTTCAGTGGGAGTGCAGTCCGTCAAGCGGATCCGTGCTGTCGCGTCGTGACCGACGGTCCATACATCGACATCAGTCAATTCTTGGGCCAAACGCATCCCAAAGGCATCATCGACATCGATCACGGCCGCATCCAAGTCAAAATCCCTGAATAAACGGGCTTTCGCGGCACCGTAGGCCTCCATGGTGCCGTGGTAGTCCAAATGATCCCGCGTGAGGTTAGTAAATACAGCCACTTTTATGGGGACGCCCGACACGCGCTCCTGGTCCAGCGCATGAGAAGACACTTCCATCGCACACAAATCCACACCGCGATCGCGAAAGACCCGCATATACTCGGCCAATCGAATTGCATCCGGTGTGGTTCGGTCGGCATCCACCAATTGGTCCACACCGACGAAGACCCCTAGGGTGCCGATCCGTCCGGCAGAACGACCCATCGCCCGCGCCAGCTCGCCCATCAAATGAACTGTGGTGGTTTTGCCGTTGGTACCGGTCACACCAATCACCGGCATCTCGGCACAGGGTTCTTGGTAAAATGCGTGAGCCAACTGACCTACCTTGGAACGGAGATCGGCCACATGGATGCAAGGTACAGAGGTTGGCAATTCACCGTCCCACTGATCATAGAGCACAGCGACAGCGCCCCGAGCGACAGCTTGGTCCACGTAATCCATCCCATGGGACTCGGTACCTTGCAGTGCGATAAATAAGGCACCCGGCTCAACCGCACGTGAATCCAAGGTAATCGACAGCACGTCAATCTGAGCAGCGGTTTCGATCGAGCATCCCACTTCGGCCAGGAGTGCACGCAAGTTCATTGCTCACCTCCCGCCAAAAGGCGCCCATCCAATAAGTCAGGCGCAATGTCATAGATCCGCATGACATCATCCATCACATCTGCGAATACAGGGGCAGCCACTTGGCCACCAAAGTATTGCTGTGAACGCGGATCATCAATCACGACCGCCATTACGAACCGTGGATTCGACATAGGGGCCAAACCGACAAAGCTAGACACATACTGTTGACTGGCGTAGGAACCCGAGACCAACTTCATCGTGGTCCCAGTTTTGCCGCCGACACGGTACATCGGAATCTGCGCTTGGGTCGCCGTGCCGCCTTCTACTGTAACTGCCTCAAGCATCGGAAGGACATGCCGGACCGTCTCTGAACTAAAGACACGAGTGGGCCTTGGGGTTAGGCCTTCCGCCAGCAAGGTCACTGGCTGCAGTACACCGTCATTGGCGAATACGCTGTAAGCCTGAGCCAACTGCAACACAGACACCTGCAACCCGTAGCCGAACGACAAGGCCGCACGGTCCATATCACCCAAGATAGCAGTGTTTGGTAATCGGCCTTCGGCTTCACCTGGGAAGCCCGTTCCAGTCGACTGACCCAAGCCCAACAAGGCCAAACGATCGCGAAGCGCTGTGGACTCCATCATTTGTTCTATCTTGACAGTGCCCACGTTGGAGGATTTGGCTACGATAGCAGCCACATCGAGCTCCCCGTAATTTCGGATGTCGTTGATCACATTGCCCTGAACACGGATCCGCCCGGGAGCGGTGTCAATCACCTGCCCGGGCTCAACCAGCCCAAGATCAAGTGCGGTGGCGATGGTAAACGTCTTGATGGGTGAGCCGGGCTCGATCAAATCCAACATGGCACGATTACGCACCCGGTCTGGCACACGCGTACTCATGTCATTGGGATTAAAGGCAGGCTGAGCGGCCATAGCCAATACTTCCCCGGTCCATGCATCCAATAAAACAGCAGAGCCCCCCGCGGCGCGCGCCCTTGCCACTGCCTCTTTCAATGCGCGGTAGGTGAGATACTGCAACCGAAGGTCGATCGATAATTTCATATCGCGACCTTGCTCAACTTCCTGGCCCGCGCTCACATACCGAACCACGTTGGCACGGCGGTTTTTTAAAACATGACGAAGGCCATCCGCACCAGATAGCCAGGCGTCATAGGCACGCTCCAAGCCCTCTTGGCCCTGGTCTTCAATATTGGTAAACCCGACCAGATGGCCCGCTACCTCACCGGCGGGATAGAACCGGCGAAACTGTCGACTGACCTCAACTCCTTCTATCTCGAGCGCTTCGATCTGCGACGCATCTTCGGGAGTGACATAGCGGGACAGATAAATAAAGGGCGCTTCCGACCCATTTTTGCGCTCATGTAAACGCTCAGGCGTGGTCTCGAGCCAAGGAGCAAGCTTGTCAGCCCAGGCTGGATCAACCAACTTCTTAGGACGAACCGCCACAGCGGCTACGGGCGTAGACACTGCGAGCGGCTGTCCGGTGCGGTCTGAAATAATCCCTCGATACGCTGGAATCTTTTCGTACCGAATCGTGATCTCATCCCCAATCCCGCGGAGATGCTGAGTTTCAAATACATGCAACCAAACCAGCC
>CAJXXD010000115.1 GCA_913062835.1 uncultured Gammaproteobacteria bacterium | reverse complement strand
GGTCCGCATCTCAGCGATCCGACCTTCATGAAGGGTCATCCCACCGACCATCTGCACATCAAAATGACGCAATCCTAAGGTTCTGCGACTCACTTCCCGACAGACGGCAAAGGCCTCTGGAAGAATTTTGGCCAGAGTCTCACCCTTGGCAAGACGTGCCCGAAACACCTCCCGTTGCTCTTTCAACTCCAAGTCGCTCATCGCTTCATAAGTGGCTTCCAGCTGGTTAATGGCCGCCACAGCCTTGAGCATCCGCTTCACTTCTCGATCGTTTTTGGAGCCGAAGATCTTTCGGACAAATGTCCCTAACATGCGTATCCTATTGGGTGTGTAAAAACAAAAACGATATTGTAGCGAAATGCGCCAACCCGGACAGCTAAAAACCCTGACGAGTGTTCTAAATCGCTCCGGCAGTCATCTAGATACGCTGAAATTTGAAGCTGAGATTCACGAAGAGCGGAGTCGGGCCATCCATCAATTACTCCCCGATGGTCTGAAGTCCAATGTATCGACCGGTGAACTGACCCAGGGATTGCTCACACTCTATGTGCCGACTGCCGCGCATGCGGCACAGTTGAGATTTGAGGAAATACGTTTGATTGGCGCTTTGGAATCGCATCCACTGTTCCCCGGGATCAGGCGATTGCAATGCCGGGTTCGCCCTCTGCCCAAAGCCCCTGTAGAAAAAGCGATGTCGACACGCACACCCCAACCCAAAGTGGGCGCCGCACTCGAATCCTTTGCCGAGACGTTAGAGGACGTGGAACTTAAGCGTCGGTTTCAGCGATTGGCTGCACGGGTATCGGGCAATCTTCCACCCGATCAAACGTAACCACTTCATAATGGCTCGGATCGGCAAATAACTTCCGTAACAGCTTGTTATTCAGGGCGTGACCACTTCGGTTGCCCAAGTAATGACCGATAATCGGGCGGCCTGCTAAATACAGATCACCCAACGCATCCAATACTTTGTGCTTTACGAATTCGTCATTCTGACGCAATCCATCGTCATTCAAAATACGATCCTCACCCACCACAATGGCATTGGCCATTGAGCCGCCACGCGCGAGGTTGTTGGCTTTTAGATAGTCGAGGTCGCGCATAAAACCAAAAGTGCGAGCTCGGCTGACTTCACGAACAAAGGACGCCTCGTCAACGTCTACTACCGTGCGGCATGCGCCTTGGTCGACCACTGGATGGTCAAAATCGATCGAGAAACTGATTCGAAATCCATTAAACGGCTCAAGCCGTGCGGTCTTGCCTTCATGCTCCACTTCGATGATGTGTGCAATGCGAATGTATTCACGCGGGGCAGTCTGTTCGCGGACGCCCGCTGACTGGATCAGGAAGACAAAAGGCGACGCACTGCCATCCATAATCGGCAATTCAGGTGCGTTGCATTCGATCAGTGCGTTATCGATTCCCATGCCCGACAACGCGGAAAGTAGGTGCTCCACGGTGGAGACTTGGGCCCCCTCGGGCGAAGACAGACAGGTTGAGAGGGTTGTCTGAGAGACACTGTCTGCATTCGCTCGAATCAGGACCGGTGGATCCATATCCAGCCGTTTGAATTGAATGCCATGGTTCTCCGGTGCTGGCCGCAAGGTCAGGTATACCGTATCCCCTGAGTGCAGGCCGACTCCTGTGGCCCGAACTACATTTTTCAGCGTTCGCTGTGCAATCAATTCACGTCTCCTTCAGTGGACGCCAGTTTAGCAGGCTTTCAATCGAGCATCCTGCTCTTATCCATCCACTGATGCTGACTCAGTCCGCTTGACGACGTAGAAACGCAGGAACATTCAAAATGCGTTCCATATCAGCGCCCGCCTCTTCGGCCGGTGCCGGTGTCGCCGCCAGCGCTGCATTGCCTACCGCTTGAGTGCGCAGTACCTGAGGCGCTGACTCTTGCGTTGGGCTGTACGCTTCGCGAGTTGGCCGTGCAGATTGTGGGTTATCGACGATGGTATGCGGACGCGCCATGCCGCCCAAACCCGTGGCCACCACGGTAACCGAGATCTCATCCGTCATATCTGGATCAATCACAGTCCCCACCACCACGTTGGCATTGTCGTCACTGATCGACTCCACCACGGTACCGACCTGATCAAACTCACCGAGCGTAAAGTCAGGGCCGGAGGTGATATTCACCAAAATACCGCGTGCACCCGCCAAATCGACGTCTTCAAGCAATGGGCTTCGGATGGCCATCTCGGCTGCTTTGGCAGCACGATCTTCGCCTGAAGCACGTCCGGTACCCATCATGGCTTTACCCATTTCACTCATCACGGTGCGCACATCAGCAAAGTCGACGTTGATCATTCCGGGACGGATAATCAGGTCGGCAATGCCGCGAACCGCGCCTTGCAGTACATTGTTGGCCTCGGCGAAAGCAGCCATTAAAGACGCGTTGCGACCAAGGACCGGCAGCAATTTTTCATTCGGGATCACAATCAAGGAATCGACGTGCTGCTCGAGCGCAGCGATGCCTTGATCCGCTACGTGGGTCCGACGACGGCCTTCAAATCCAAATGGACGTGTGACGACCGCAACTGTCAGAACACCCATTTCACGGGCAATTTCTGCGACTACGGGTGCCGCGCCAGTCCCGGTTCCGCCACCCATTCCGGCGGTAATGAAGACCATGTCGGTGTCGGCCAAAATCTCAGCAATCGCATCGCGATCTTCAAGTGCGGCATTGCGTCCCACATCGGGATTGGCTCCTGCACCCAAGCCTTTGGTGATTTCCCCGCCCAGTTGCAACGTGCGATCGGCAGGGATCGCTTTCATGGCCTGTGCATCGGTATTGGCGACGACGAACTCGACCCCTTCCACCGCATTTTTCAACATGTAATTGACGGCGTTACCACCGCCTCCGCCTACGCCGATCACCTTAATGATCGCGTTACTTTCAACCTGATCTACGATCTCAAACATCATTACACCCTCTCAGTTAAAAATTACCTTGGATCCACTGGCGGACCCGATTCAACATGCCTCCCTGCATACCAAGCCATCGGGGTTTCGGCCGAATTTCTTGGTCGCGTCCATACGCCAAGAGACCGGCCAACACCGCGTTAGCTGGATCTTGCAGCAGTCCCTCCAAACCGTCTTGGCGACTGCTTTTCAGTACCCGACAGGGGCACTGCAAAATACTTTCAAATACCTGGGCAATGCCGGGCAGAGCCGCGGTACCCCCGGTTAACACTAAGCCAGTGGCGGCTTCCTCGAAGCGTCCTGATAACCGCAACCGCTCGCCTATAATCTCGGCAATCTCTTCGACCCGTGGCTGTAAAAAAGCGGTCAATTGTTGCAAGCTGATGACCTCAGCCGGACGGTCAGCAATCTTCTTCACCTGCACGTCGTTTTGGGTCGGGGCAAACCGGGTATGTGCGTAGCCGTACTGCACCTTCAGCAATTCGGCGTCACCAAGCGGTGTCTTTAATGCGACGGCAAGGTCATGGGTCAGCAGTTCGCCCCCCATGGGCAGGACTTGCATCCACGCAGGCGCACCCTGTGATAACACCATCAAATCGGTCGTCCCCAATCCAATGTCTGCAACACACACTCCCAAATCTCGCTCGTCCGGCAACACCAGCTGACTCACCGCGAGGGCTGAAGGCACCAACACGCTCGCCTCCAGCCCTGCCAGACGCAGACACTTTTTCAGATTACTGACCACGTGGGTGGCACCGGTGATGACATGCACATGAGCTTCTAAGCGGTTGCCTGACATGCCATGGGGTGAGCGGATACCGGTCTGATTATCCAGACTAAATGTGCGCGGAATGACGCTGAGAATCTCACGATCGGCGGTCAACGCTTGCGACTGAACTTGGTCCATCGCTTGTGTTAACAAAGCGTCGGTCACTTCACGATGGTTCAGCATCACCACACCCGAGATATCTTGTCCCACGAGGTGTGAACCACCGATCGACACCAACGGATTCGACAACTTGGTCCCGGCCATTTTGTTGGCCTCGGATGTCGCCCGCTTTGCGGCTTCAACAACGGTGTCGATCTCAATGACGACCCCTTGTTTCAAGCCTTTGCAACGAGCACGGCCAAGGCCTCGCACCACAATGCGACGATCATCGGTCAACTCAGCCACGGCGGCAGTCATCTGGCTCGATCCCATGTCTAAGACGAGGAGCTGACTCATGGCGTCTCCCTCCAGGCCAGGGCCACCCCGTTGCCGTAGCGCGCATCGACCTCGGCTAATTGAGCTAACTGTTCTTCCGATAGCCGGCCCATAATGTCCCGAGCCCGGGCCAAACGACCGAGCACATCGGTGCGCCCTAAACGAAGGGACACCCCGCTTTCGAGGGTGACGTCCCAACCCATGTCTTGACCTCGGGCGACTGACTTCACCTCAGCTAAGTCACTTAAGCGGTCTGCAAACACACCATAATGGCTGTACACCTGCATGGTTTCTGACAGAGCCCCATACAACTTCGGCAATGGATCGGTTACAGGGACGGGAGGCTGGAATAAGTCACCAGTCTGACCGAGATA
>CAJXXD010000114.1 GCA_913062835.1 uncultured Gammaproteobacteria bacterium | reverse complement strand
CTGACCTCGGCCGACTGGCTTTCAAGTGCTGGTATCAGCTCTTGAATCACTGATTCTTCCAACGTTTTGGCGCGAGATGCCTCCAGCCGAATCAATTTCGCAAACAACCGATCAAAGGTCGGCGCGAGGTCTGTGAGTGTTTCGAAAAAGGCCTTATTGGCATGCAGTTGGCACAACAGTAAAAACGCACTCATCGGACTCACCGCCCCAAACCGGGCTTTCGATTCGCTAAGCGCGCGAACTAGTCGCTCAGATTTTGCCGCACTCCAGTTCGCTACCAAGTCAGAAACCACGGGAGAAATTAAGATTTGTACCAACGCACTGACATCAGAGACGCGCGCAGGACACAACTGGGTCACCAAGGCGCCTCGACGGGGCACTAGACACAACAAACGACGACGTTCTAATAAACGAAAAGCTTCGCGTACGGAGCCTCGAGAAACCCCGAGCTCTTTGCACACACGTGATTCTTGCACCCGCTCATCGGACTTGAGCGTGCCTTGGATGATTTGACGTTCCACATGGGCGCTGATTTGTTCTGCCAAACCAGGCCCTGGCGAAAACGCCACATAGCTTAAGCCGTCTGCCATGACTGATACTTTCTCGACTGATCCTTCAGTTCAATCGTCAGTATGCCGAGACAGCCCGTAATTACAAGGCGCGTTTGGTCTTATAAGGTCGGCGGCGAGATCATTAAATCGGCCGCATTTTCAGCAGCCAAGGTCAGAATCCTAGACTCTGAAAACCAGTCGCCTGTGGTCCCCGAGGCATCACCCACGGTCATGCGCGCTTGTACCTCAACTTGCAGACCCTGATATAACCGCCCTCCCATCAGCGCATCGGCACTGCTTAGGGTCAATGTCAGCGGCAACTCAGTCGCCGCAATCCGGCGTGCTGCAACCGGCCGAGGGGCCCCGCCAACTTCCCGCGCAAATACGAAAACGGTGGCGTCCTCCATGCTCGCAGGCAGTCCGGAGCTCAAACTCAGCTCAACCGTGATTTCGGCCGCCGGCAAGGCCGCCTTAGCGGCCTCACGCTCTTCGAGACGCTGAGTGGCCCGTGCAATGCCCATGGAAATAGCATTAGCCTGCTCAGACTCCTGGGGAAGCTGACCCAACATCCGACTCCAGAGGGTGATGGCTTGGCCGTAGTCCTGACTTTCAAACGCGATAATCCCCAGGGAGCCAAGCGCTGTCACTTGGTTCGGATCGAGCTCCAACGCCAATTGAAATAAATTAATGACATCTTGAGTGGGCTCGCGATTACGTGCCAAAAACTCATCTTGAGCAGCCTGCGCGACCACGTACGCTTGCTCGCGCTCTGGCAATGCATTAAGTGCAGCAGTCGATTCTGCCATTTCATAGGCGCCCAACGCCCAGTAAAGATAGGCGGCACCCCCAACCACAAGGGTGCCCACCATGCCTGCAATCAAGGCACCCTGGCGCCCATAGTGTCGAAGACCCCACCAGAGCAACAACAAAAACACCAAGGCAATTAGCGCCATCCAAATCATGCGTCTTCATCTCCTTTTTCGAGCGCTAATTTCGATTTCCGAATTCTGAGCACCACAAACACCGCCCCCGTGTCGTGGAATATGGCGGGGCCATACCACAACACCAATGTTTGGCGATCCAGTGGGGGGCGATACAACACATAGCGGCCATAACGGGCGACCATAAAGTCTTTGATTTCACGGTCGGTGGCGCCTTCTTTCAACATCCGGTAGACCTCGGCCCTCAGGTCGCCGGAGATTTCCGCATCCGAATCACCAATCGCCTGGTTTTGGCACTTCGGGCACCGAAGCTCTAGGCCTAGCTGCCGAAACCGAGCCTCTTGCTCCGGGGTATCAAACTGATACGTTTCGATCGCCGCCCAGCCGGCGGCGGTCCACACGGTCAACATCAAAGCGCAGAGCCATCTCATGGTCTAAATTCCTCAAGGATGGGCCGGATTTCTGCATCAAATACCCGCGCGTTGACTTCACCTTGAATCCGCGCACGGATAATGCCGTTGCCATCCACTAGGAACGTCTCTGGTGCGCCAGCCACTCCGAGATCAAGACCCATCCGGCCCTCTGGGTCGAACAAATGAAAGGTATAGGGGTCTCCCAATTTGGCGAGCCAATTGACCGCTGCCGACTGCGTATCTTTGTAATTGAGACCGATAACCGGCATGGTGGCCTCCGCAATCTGAGTCAAATACGGATGCTCCACCTGGCACGTGATGCACCAACTAGCCCACACATTCAGCAAAAATGGCTCGGCTGGAAAGTCTGCCGGGGTCAGGGTCTCGCCCGTATGTAAGTCGGCCAATTGAAACCCGGGGACTGGTTTGCCGATCAGGGCCGACGGCTGCGCGTTGGGGTCGAGACTCAGCCCTCTGAAGAAAAAGCCGACCAAGATGGCAAAAATGGCCAAAGGCAACCACAGGGATAGGCGCTTCATGCAAGCGCCTCAGCAGTTGGCTTTTTGGCCGAGTCAGTCGTGGTTTCATCGACCTCACGACGCCGATAACGCTTGTCGGTGATGGCCACAAAACCACCCAAGCCCATCAAAAAAGCACCCGCCCAAATCCAATTGACGAATGGCTTAATCGATAAACGAACCGCCCAATCTCCGCCGCCAAGGGGCTCACCCATGGCGATGTACACATCCCGAGTAAAACCGGTATCAATCGACGCTTCGGTCATCACCATACCGGACGCGTTATACCGCCTCTTTTCCGGCATCACACGCTTATAGAGCGTCTCGCCCTGATACACCTCGAAGATGGCACGGTCTGCGACATAATTCGGTCCTTCGACGACTTGCAAGTCAACCAAGCGCACGTCGTAAGGGCCAAGCATTTGCGTGTCACCCACACCCATGCGCAAGTCACGATGCTCCGTGTGATTCTCTAGCACGGCGACCCCAAAGATGGCCACAGCAACCCCAATATGGGCAAGCCACATTCCTACAGTGCCACGCTCAACTCGACCGAGTGCAGCCCGGAACCCCCCATAAATAGAGGATTTACGAACCACGTCTATCAACGTGCCAATCGTCAACCAAGCCGCCAAAGCCGTACCGATCGCGGTGGCGATGGCAAACTCACCGTCATAGATGACAGGCCAGGCAATGCCGGCCAATACACTGACAATTAAAGTCACGATTAAGGGGCGGAATAATTTAGGGTCATCCGACTTCCGCCACATCGACAAAGGCCCAAACACCATTCCGCTGACCAAGATTGCGGTCATGGGCACAAAAACTGCGTTGAAGAAGGGTGGACCGACCGAAACCTTACCCCCGCCTAGAGTATCTACCAAAAGTGGATAAAGGGTGCCGAGCAAGACACTGACGGCCATGACGGTCAACACCAAGTTGTTAAACAGCAAAAATGACTCGCGAGAAATCCAGTCAAATTGACCCGGCTTTGAGACAACGCCTGCCCTCAACGCATACAGCGTCAGCGACCCACCGATGACAACCACCAAAAAGCCCAGAATAAAGACGCCGCGCTCTGGGTCGTTGGCAAACGCATGCACCGAAGTCAAAACACCCGATCGCACCAAAAATGTACCGAGAAGCGATAGCGAGAATCCGGCAATGGCCAGCAGCAATGTCCAACTGCGGAACAGCCCGCGCTTTTCAGATACAGCCAACGAGTGCATCAAAGCCGTCGCAACGAGCCAGGGAATCAGTGATGCATTTTCCACCGGATCCCAGAACCACCAACCGCCCCAGCCAAGTTCGTAGTAGGCCCACCAACTTCCCAGTGCAATGCCCAAGGTCAGAAACGCCCAAGCGACCGTGGTCCATGGGCGAGACCAGCGGGCCCATTTTGCGTCGAGTTCACCTGAGATCAGGGAGGCGATAGCAAACGCAAAAGCCACAGATAATCCCACATAGCCCATGTACAGCATCGGGGGATGAAAAATCAGACCCGGATCTTGCAGTAAGGGATTCAAATCGGCCCCGTTGGGTGGTGCAAACGGTAGGATTCGTACAAATGGGTTGCTGGTAAACAGCATAAATGCGAGGAATCCCACTGCGATCATACCCATCACAGCAAGGACCAGAGAGCTCATCTTTTGCGGAATCCCTTGGCTGAAGAGTGCCACTGCCACGCCCCAAAAGGCGAGAATCATCGCCCATAACAGCAAAGATCCCTCATGGGCACCCCACACTGCGCTCATCCGAAAATACCAAGGCAAGTCTAGGTTCGAATTGTCTGCCACATACTTCACAGTGAAGTCATGCGCTAAGAAGCCGTAGGTCAAGACAATAAAAGAGACCAATAACGCCAAACCTTGCAAAAGGGCTAAGGGCTTCGCAGTCGCTACAAACCCCCGCTGATCCGTGAAGTATCCATACAACGGGAAAACCGATTGGCAAATGGCGATCGCAAAGGCCAAGACCAATGCGAAGTGGCCGATTTCAGGAACCATCATTGCTTGACTCCTTGCATAATCTTATCGAGCTGACCTGACTGCCGGAGCGCCTCAGCCACTTCAGGTGGCATGTAGTTCTCGTCGTGCTTAGCGAGTACCTCGGAAGCGACAAACTCACCGTTGGTGACTCGGCCTTGTACCACAACC
>CAJXXD010000113.1 GCA_913062835.1 uncultured Gammaproteobacteria bacterium | reverse complement strand
GTTCTGCCACCTGAACATGCAAAGGCGCGCGAACAATCACAGAAGAGTTCATCTCATCAATCCGTCGATAAACAATCGGCCAAGACTACCGCGACATGCTCGGCCTTGCGAGCGGCTCCGTCTTCGATCTGATGTCGGCAACTCGTGCCATCAGCCACAATACGGGTCGATGCATCGGCACTGCGAATAGCAGGCAGTAAGGTGAGTTCAGCCATGGCTTTGGACTCATTGATGGTTTCTTTTTGGTATCCAAAATGCCCTGCCATACCGCAGCACGACGTCTGGATGACCTCAACGTTCGCCCCAGGAATCCGTCTCAGAATGGCTTCAACTGGGCCCATGACCCGAGCGGCCTTTTGATGGCAGTGGCCATGCACGAGGATTTTCTGATCCGAGTGGGCTTTAAACTGCGGTTTGATCCGTTCGGCTTCGAGCTCCTTTTCAAGGAACTCTTCAAACATAAACGCATGCTCGGCCAGTAACGCGCTGTCTGCTCCAGGCAGCAAAGCCAAGAACTCATCCCTCAAAGTCAAAAGACAGGACGGCTCCAGACCGACAACGGGGTAGCCTTCTCGGACCCAAGGGAGCACAGCCTCTACAAAACGTGCCGCTTCTTTTTTGGCCTGATCAATCAAACCGGCCGCTAGGAAGGTCCTGCCACAACAGACGGGGCGGTCGCTATCGTGCGCCTTGGCTTCGATCACTTGATACCCGAGGTGCGTCAGCACTTTACATGCGGCCTCGAGGTTCGCGGGCTCAAAATAGCGATTGAACGTATCGGCCAGAAGCACCACCACGGGTCGGCTTCCATCGTTTGTCGTCGGCTTTAGTTTAAATGCGGGGTGCCAGGTCGGTAACGAACGCTCTTTGGCAAGGCCAAGGGCTTTTTCAGATAACCACGCAGCGCCTGGAATTTGATCTCGAAGATTCGCGAGCCAGGGCATTTTGCTGAGCCAAGGCGCATATCGAGGCAGATAAGCTATTAACCGGTCTCTTAAAGAAATCCCGTGCACTTTGGCTCTTTGATACGCGACCTCGGTCTTCATCTTGGCCATGTCCACGCTGGTCGGACACTCATTTTGACAGGCCTTGCATCCCACACACAGTTTCATGGTCTCGGCCATCGCGTCCGATGTCAGGGCGTTCTCACCCAAACGACCGGAAAGAGCCAACCGCAGTGAATTAGCTCGCCCGCGGACTACATCTTTTTCATCTTTGGTCACGCGATAGGAAGGGCACATGACGCCTGGGTCGGTCTTTCGGCATGCCCCGTTGTTGTTACACATCTCGACCGCTTTGCTGAAGTCGCCCCAGTGTGACCAATCAAAACCTGTCTCAATGGCCCCGTGTACTTTGACGCGGTCCTCGTAGCTTGCGTCAAACCGGAACAGACGCTGGTCATCGTGTTTCGGCGGATTGATGATTTTGTTTGGGTTAAAGAGTCCGTATGGATCAACGAGGTCTTTGACTTGTTGGAACAAATTCACCATGTCTTGGCCGAACATGTCGGCGTGGAATTCAGAGCGGGCAATGCCGTCTCCATGCTCCCCAGAGTGAGAGCCTTTGTACTCTCGGACCATGGCAAATGCTTCTTCTGCCACGGCACGCAGCGCTTTCGCGCCCAGATCCTTTTTAAGGTTCAATACAGGACGGACATGCAACGTGCCGACCGAGGCATGGGCATACCAGGTCCCGGTGGTGCCGTATTTTTCGAAAACTTCAGTCAGGCGTCGTGTGTACTCGGCCAAGTCTTTAAGCTGTACCGCGCAGTCTTCGACAATCGAGATCGGTTTCGCATCACCGCGCATGGACATCATGATATTGAGCCCTTGCTTACGGACCTCCCAAATGGCCTTTTGGAAGCTTGCGTCTTCGGCACGGACCACGGCGTTGGGATGACCTAGATCCGCCATCATTTGTTCGAGCTCATCCAGCTTCCGTATGTTTTCGGCTTGATCTTCGCCGGAGAATTCGACCAACAACAGGGCGTCTGGCTCACCGCGTACAAATTGATTCACGGTTTTGGCGAACATCGGGATATCGCGGGACAAATCGATCATGGTTCGGTCGACCAATTCCACCGCACTGGGCCCCAGGGTCACCAGGTGCTGCGTGCACTCCATGGCGGCGTAAAACGTGGCGAAATGACACACCCCCAACGTCTTCTGAGTAGGGATTGGGGAGAGTTTTAAGTGCAGCCGTTTGAACAAGCCCAGGGTGCCTTCGCTGCCCACAAACAGGTGGGACGGGTTGCATGTGGTGCCTGGCCAACAGCCTGACCCACCCTGGCCGTTTGGCACCAACGCATCGACATTGAGGCCGCCGACACGACGCATGAGCTGCGGGAACTGTCGCTGAATGAGTTCGGCGTGTGTGGCCCCAAGGTACAAAAGACGCCCTAACAGGTCGCTCCGTTGTCCCAGTTCGCTGGCAGTCCACTGCTGTTGATCTGAAGTCAACGGATCCCAGGCTGCCACACTGCCATCGGCCAAAATGGCTTCGACCCGATGGACATTGTCTCGCATGGTGCCGTAACGAATGGAACGTGACCCACAGCTGTTATTTCCGGTCATGCCGCCCAAGGTCGCACGGCTGCTGGTGGATACATCCACTGGGTACCACAGCCCTGTGGGTTTTAAATGCGCGTTTAGGTGGTCCAATACCAATCCGGGTTGGACTTCGGCCATGTGGGCTTCAGAGTCGACTGAAATCACGCGGTTCAAATATTTGGAATAGTCGACCACCAGTCCGCGGTTGATGGTTTGCCCGTTTTGCGAGGTGCCGCCGCCGCGGCCAGTGATGGGTACTTCGCATTCGCGCGCAATTTCTATGATGGCGGAGAGATCCGCTTCCGTTCGAGGAATCGCCACGCCGGCAGGCATGATTTGATAATGGCTCGCGTCTGTGGCGTATCGGCCCCGATCGAATTCATTAAATCTGACTTCGCAGGTGGTCTCGTTCTGAAGGCGCGTTTCCAGTGTCTTTAATGCTTCCGCGTCCACGCCATCTACGACCATGGTTGATTGTTCTTCTAATAATTCGGGGTTCACGGACTGGTTCATATTTTTCTTCTTTATTTTGCATACAAAATACGATATGCATAATAGTCATCGTCGAGCGGGATGGCAACTCGATAAGAAATAGGTTTAACTTTAGGAAAAAATAAGAAGGATCCCCCACATGACCTACCGGGCAGGCCGACACTTTTTACAAATCCCTGGACCCAGTCCAGTCCCTGACCGCATCTCGCGGGCTATTGATGCGGCCGTGATTGATCATCGGGGCCCAGACTTTGCGCATTTGGGGCGCTCCGTCCTATCGGGTATGCAGCGGATTTTCAAAACCCAATCGCCTGTGGTCATTTACCCTTCATCCGGAACGGGTGCTTGGGAAGCGGCACTCTCCAATGTCATTTCATCGGGTGACCGAGTCGTATTTTACGAGACCGGGCAATTTGCGACTCTGTGGAAGCAGATGGCCGACAAGCTTGGGGTGGTGACACAATTTATCGAAGGGGACTGGCGCACGGGTGTTGACGCCAACCGGATCGAATCTGTGCTCCGCGAAGACACAGACCGCACGATTAAAGCTGTGTGTTGCGTACACCATGAAACGTCTTGTGGGATCACTTCAAACATCGCAGCCGTTCGCCAGGCAATTGATGCCGTAGGGCACCCAGCCCTTCTAATGGTCGACACGATTTCAGGGTTGGCTTCTGTGGACTACCGCCACGATGAGTGGGGTGTAGATGTCACCATTTCGGGCTCGCAGAAAGGTTTAATGATGCCTCCAGGCCTTGGGTTTAATGCGCTTTCTGACCGAGCCCTAGAGGTTGCTAAGCATGGCGGGGCACCCCGTTCCTATTGGGATTGGCACGAGATGCTGGCCTCCAATGCAACGGGTTACTTCCCATATACCCCAGCCACCACCTTGTTATACGGCCTGAAAGAAGCGATTGCGATGCTCGAAGAGGAGGGCCTTGATCAGGTCTTCGCGCGCCATCAACGTTTAGCCGATGCCTGTCGCGCGGCCGTTGCGACCTGGGGTCTAGAGACGGTGTGTCAGAACCCAAGTGAACATTCCAATGTACTCACCGGAATCATGATGCCTGAGGGTGTTGATGCCGATCAGGTACGAAAAATTATTCTTGAGAAATTCGATATGTCACTAGGTACCGGCTTAGGCAAGCTGAAAGGCAAAGCCTTCCGGATTGGCCATCTGGGTGACTTCAACGAGCTCACGCTCATGGGCACTCTCTGCGGAGTGGAAATGGGCATGGGGCTGGCGGGTGTACCACACCAGGCCGGCGGAGTGGAGGCGGCAATGCAAGCGCTGAAAAATACAGCGCACTAGTTAATAACTGGCTCCCACTAAAAATAAAAATCTAGGAGGTACGCATGAAAATCCGTTCAATCGCGGCGTCAATTGCCGTCGCAACAACCATGGCGACGGCTGCCCAAGCCGCAGATCTGACACTTAAATTTGGTCACGTGGGGGCCCCAGGGTCTCTGTTTGAGGCCAGTGCCAATGCCTATGCACAGTGTGTGGCAGATGAGTCAAACGGTCGAATCGAAGTACAAACCTTCGGCTCGTCTCAGTTGGGTAAAGACAAGGAGCTTTTGCAGAAGCTGAAGTTGGGCCAAGTCGATTT
>CAJXXD010000112.1 GCA_913062835.1 uncultured Gammaproteobacteria bacterium | reverse complement strand
GTCTGCTCCTAGAATATAAAAAGACGCTTTGGTCATGCCGAGGATTTAAGCCAGTTCACCAACAAAGGCACAGGCCGGCCGGTGGCGCCTTTAGCGGCCCCGCTAAACCAGGCGGTGCCTGCAATGTCCAAATGCGCCCATGGGTAGTTCTCTGTGAACCGCGACAAGAAACAGGCGGCTGTGATGGTGCCTGCATCCCGACCGCCGATGTTGGCGATGTCGGCAAAATTAGAGTCCAACAGTTTCTGATAGGGCTCTTCGATGGGGAGGCGCCAGCAAGGATCACCCACCTCACGACCAATCTGTAAAAGGGTGTCGGCCAACGCGTCATCGGTACTCAAAAGTCCCGTGTTGTGTTTACCGAGTGCGACCAGACAGGCTCCCGTGAGGGTGGCGATGTCGACCACCGCTTCAGGGTTAAAGCGCTCCACATAGGTCAGTGCGTCGCACAAGATCAGCCGGCCTTCGGCGTCGGTGTTTAAGATCTCAACGGTCTTCCCAGCCAGGGTTTGCACCACATCGCCAGGCTTGGTGGCACGACCCGAGGGCATGTTCTCAACCGCTGCAATCACGCCGATGACGTTGGCTTCGAGTTTGAGTTCGGAGATCACCTGCATGCAGCCCATCACCGTGGCTGCACCGCACATGTCGAACTTCATCTCATCCATGCCGCCGCCCGGTTTTAAGCTGATTCCACCGGTGTCGAAGGTCACACCCTTGCCGACCAACACCTTGGGGGCTTGATTGGGGTCTTTGGCGCCTTGGTGGCGCAGAATAATAAAGCGGGCAGGCTCATCCGAGCCTTTAGAGACCGACAGCAAGCAATGCATGCCAATTTCAGTCATCGCGTCTTCATCGAAGACTTCGCAGTCAAGCGTAGGAAACCGCTCGGCCATCGCCATCGCTTGGTCGGCTAAATAACGGGGTGTGCAGGTGTTTGGGGGTAGATTGCCCAAATGACGGGTGAGATTTGCGCCACGTCCAAGCGTTAAACCGGTCTGTAACGCGACTTGATGCGAAGCGTCGCCTAAAAGAATCAGCGCACCCAGCTCAGTGGTTTCTTCGTCTTTTTTCGCTTTGGTGGCAGTGTACTGATATTGCGCCCACTCGATCCCGTACCCCAAACGTTCGACAGACGATGCCTGTCCCCCGGTAAGGCTCGCCAGATCCAAGGTGGCCTCTCGGATCGGTAGGGACTTTAACTGTTTACCCAAGCCAATGAAGGCCTCTTGTTCGGCAAAGGCGGTCCGTTTGTCGGCGGTACCCAGCCCGAGTAAAATCAGCCGCTCCGCGGAGAGATCGCGCGGGTGACGGAGCACTAAGATGGCACCCAAGGTCGGTTTGAAATCTTTCGACTCGATCAATTCAGCGATCAGTGTGTCGAGTTCCGTGCCGGTAGGCTCTACACTGTCGCCTTGCGTGATGCCCACCACCAAGCAATCGGTGGCACAATCGAGGACAGAGGTGCGTTCAAGCCGTAATTCCATGGGTGACTCCGTGTTGTATCAATTAAACCAGCGAGTGTAGGGCATTTGGTCATTCTCAGGTACTTCAGTCGCGAGATTCTCTCGACCACTGCCGCCGTCTCTTTAGTGTTGTTATTGGTGGTTCTGTCCGGCCGTTTCATCCAGATGCTGGAAAAAACGGCCAATGGCGAGCTGTCGGTTGATTTGATGTTGACCATGATTGTCTGGCGGATCCCGTCGAGCTTGGAGTTGATTTTGCCCCTCGCGCTGACGCTTTCCGTTCTGCTGGTCATGAGTCGGTTGAATCAAGAGTCAGAACTCACGGTACTTCGGGCGGCCGGGTATTCGAATCGACGGTTGTTTGGACTCGTGGCATTGCCGTCTTTGGCGGTCGCTTGTGTGGTCGGATTCTTAAGTCTCGTGGTGTCGCCTGATGTGGCTCGAGAACTTGATCGCCAAGTCGATGCGCGTGAGCGACTGACCGTGTTTGATACGGTGGTCCCGGGCCGATTCCAAACCGGGAAAAGTGGTCGGTTAATTTATGCAGAAGCGATGGCGCCTAATCGCGAATCCTTAGAAGACGTATTCATTGTTGAGCCATCCAAGACGCCAGGCACCGATGTGTTTTTGACGGGAAAGAGGGCGCGTCAGGAGTTTGCTGCCGATGAGAAATATCTGGTGCTCTTTGATGGCTATAAACACGTGGGTCATCCGGGACGGCTCGACTGGGAAATCTCGCGGTTTGATCGGTATTTGATCCGACTGTTGCCCGATGCCACCAACCGACCGGATTCCTTGGATACCAAATCGACCGTGAGTCTCTGGGTGTCAGGGGGGCATCAAGAGCTGGCCATCGCGGCGTTTCGGCTGTCTTTACCGATCATGTGTCTTTTGATGTTGCCCTTTGCCTTTGTGCTTGGACGCGGATCGCCGCGGCAAAGTCGCTTTTTGTGGGTCATACCCGTGATTGTGTTGCAGTTTAGCTACCTAACTGGCCTAAGCTTCGCGCAAAAAGCAGTGATGCGTGCTGAGATCCCGCCCTGGCCAGGGCTCTTTTGGGTGCACGCAGTCGTGGCGTCGGTCTTGGTTGCACTCTTGGTGGTCGGTCCTTGGTTACGACGGCGGGGGTGGGTGTGAATCGTTCGACCTGGCTGATCGCCCGCGCCTTGTGGCTCGCCCTCTTGGTGGTGGTGCTGGTGTTTTTTGGTCTGAATTTCGTATTTCGGGTGCTCGATGAGATCAAAGGCCCGCACTCGCAATACCTATTCACCGATGCGCTATTGGTGTCCTTAACCGGTATGCCGAGACGCTTGTATCTCGATTTGCCCTTGATGGTGCTGATTGCCGTGGCAGCAGGCCTTGGGGGGCTCGCACAAAGCAGCGAGCTCACCGCACTTCGCGCCGCGGGGCTCAGTGTGGGGAGGATCTTTACAAAAGCACTGCTGGCCTTGTCGCCGGTTTTAGTGGGTGCTCTGGTGGTGGCCGAGGTGGGGATGCCGCAGGCTGAACAGTTCAGTCAGGCCTACCGCGATTCAAAAACGACTGGAACCCCACCCTCGGTGATCTGGACCCGGGAAGACGGCCAGTTTTTGAAACTGACCGGCCGTCCCTCTGGCGAATTGGCGAATTGGGTCAGTGTCGAGCTGTATGAGGATCGAAATGAAATCAGGACAGTGATAGAGGCAAACACCGTTCAATGGATGCCAGAGGGCATTCAATTAACAGACGCCACATCCTTGATGTTTGGGTCTGAGCGCATTGTGAGCGAGACAGCGACCCTCGAGGCGCCCACGGCTCTTGATGCCGAACAAGTCAGATGGTTGGTGCAAACTCCTGAGGCTTTGGCCCTATCGGATCTGTGGGCGGCCTCTGAGTTTCTATCCAATGAGGGCCTGAATGCCCGCGCCCACAGTCAGCTGTTTTGGCAGCGGATGTTGCTGCCGGTGACGTTGGTGGTGTTGGCGATGCTCGCATCGGCCACTGCTTTTGGATCGCTTCGAAGCTTGAGCTTATCAAGTCGCGTGTTCTTGGCGGTTCTTCTGGGATTGGTCTTTAAATACGCCATGGACATGGCGTCACCGGCGGTGTTTTTGGCGGGCTGGCATCCGGCGTTTGCCATTGTGTTGCCGCTTGTAATTCCCCTAGCGCTGATGCCCCGGTTATTGAGGGCTCGCTGATCGATTCGGATCAGCGTTTGATCTTGGGTTCTGCCACCACGCGGGTGTTGGACATCCGGTCGTAGAGCGTCTGCCGAGTCGGTGAGAACCAAGCAGTGGCTAGCAAAATACCCAGTGGTGCCAGAGTGCCCAAACAGGCCAGAAGCCGGGTCAGGGCGACGATCGGGCTCAAGGGTTTGCCATCGGGTGTGACCACGCGAAGTCGCCAAGCGCGCATGCCTGCCGTTTGGCCGCCTTTGACCCAAGACAGCCAGAAATAGCCGGAGGCCACTGCAATAACCAAGCCCTGAGTCAACCAGCTCGGCGCCACTCCGCCTGCCAGAAGACTGGCCACAAAGCCCGCCACCAAAACCAAAGCCACGATAATCAGTCCGTCATAGACCCAAGCTAACGCGCGTTTCCAGACGGGTGCAGGGGTGGCGATCATGGGGTGTTTCCTCCGGTAGCGGCTGCAACGTATTCTGAGCGTAAGAGTTGGCGAAGTGAGCGAAGATAGGCGTCACCCTCTTCGGAATACGCCGACAATCCAGGCAGTAGGGCGTGGGCCTCAAGTGACTGATTTTGAGACAGTAATTCGTATCGAATCTGACGCAGTCTTCGATAGGCGTTGTGCGAGTTGAGGTTTTGATAGTAGGCCGCGACCGAATCGCCAATGGAATCAAACCGACGCACCTCGATCTGCGAGGCGGCCGTGCGGCCTTGCGGTTTGATACCGCAACCTGAGCTGTAGCACTGATGCCCAAATAAGTTAAAGCCTTCGTTTGCGAAACGAGACTGCCCCCAAGCCGATTCAATCGCGGCCTGTGCGGCCACCAATTCGGGGGGCAAAGGATACATCGTGCCACATTGCATCAAGATAATGCGGTCATTGCCGACATCGGTGCAGACATTAACTGCCTCCTCCACGTCAACCATATCACACATACCAGTGGAAATCGCAACGGGCTTGCCTGTCGAGGCAATTCGGTGAACCAAGGAGAGCTTTGAGGCTTCCGAAGAGGCAATCTTGTGGAAGGGA
>CAJXXD010000111.1 GCA_913062835.1 uncultured Gammaproteobacteria bacterium | reverse complement strand
CGGGCCTGTCCTTCCACGTATTTGGCACAGCCCTACTGACACTGATGTTTGGTTTTAACTACATGCTGATTGGCGGTGTACTGGGCATGATCGGCAATGCCCTCTCAGGCGCCGGGCACTTGGTCGACATTCCGCTCTCAGCCTTGTTTGTCTTAATCATCCCAGGCGCCATCACGCACCTCATCTGGAAGGTATCACTCAACAAACTGCCACCTAATTTTTTTGTCTATGTCTGGGGCGTTGGTTTTTTTGGCGCCTCGATCGCTGTCTGCGTGTCCGGCACGGCCGTGACCACAGCACTTTGGCTCGGTGGACTGTTTTCGCTGGATTACCTAACCAGCTTTTACTTTCCGTACAGCCTGATGCAGGCATTCCCCGAGGGCTTCATCACTGGCATGGTGCTCTCACTGTTGGTGGTCTACCAACCCAATTGGGTGGCCACCTTCCGTGATGAATTTTATCTGCACCATAAGCGTCCGGAAGACGCTCACCGCCGTCATCCACCCAAGGATTCAGATCAATGACCAACCGGGCGCCTGCCCTGCCGTTTTGTAGGGAAAAAACTCCATCACCTGCCCGGCCTTGATCCGTTCTTGTAGCTCGATCCAATAACTCGCCTCAAACAGATCGCCATGCAATTTGGCAAACTCTTGGCGGATTTTAGCGGACGGAAATAGGAAGGTCGCAAACTCTTCTGGAAACACATCTTCTGGGGCAATGTTGTACCAGGGCTCAGATGCCATTTCTTGCTCATAGGTTTGCGGCTCTGGAATCTTTCGAAAATTGACTTCGGTCAAATACGAAATTTCATCGTAGTCATAAAAGACCACACGGCCATGACGCGTGACACCAAAGTTCTTCAACAGCATATCGCCCGGGAAAATATTCGCGGCCGCCAACTGTTTAATGGCCTCTCCGTATTCATCTAAGGCAGCCAATCGAGCCTCATCCGAGGCCTCTTCAATGTAGATATTCAACGGAACCATGCGCCGCTCAGTGTAGAGATGCCGGATCACCACACGATCCCCATCGATCGAAACCGACCCTGCACACAACTCAAGCAACTCATCCAAACACTCGCGATCGAAACGATCCAAAGGCAATGACAGGTTCGAAAACTCTTGTGTATCCGCCATCCGTCCGACTCGGTCATGCACTTTCACCAAATGGTATTTATCCAATACCGTCTGTCGGGTCACGTTCTTACTCGGGCCAAACTTATCTTTAATCAACTTAAAGACAATCTGGAATGAAGGCAGCGTAAACACAGCCATCACCAGACCTTTAATTCCGGGTGCGATGATAAAGGCATCGTTTGAAGTCTCTAAATGTCGGTTGAAGAGACGAACAAACTCCGTCTTTCCGTGCTTGTAAAAGCCGATCGCCGTGTACAGTTCGTGGGTCTGTTTTCCGGGCATCAGGGTCTGTAAAAAGGCCACAAAGTCAGCAGGAATTGGCACATCCACCATGAAATAGCTGCGGGTAAAGCTGAAAACGACGCTGACCTCATCTGGGTCTGTGATCACCGCATCCACTTCCACACCCGAATCGCTTCGGTGCATCAGAGCAAACACAATCGGATAGATCGCAGTCTCAGTCACCAATCGGCCCACCAAATAGGCGCCCTTATTTCGGTAAAACACCGGCTTTAACAACTCAAGCCGCGCCGAGGGATCCACAAAAAAATCAGACGATACGAGCTGCTCTATGCCTTTCGCCATTTTCTTGCGATCGGCCACGCGTGAGGCCCAGCCCACCGAAAACCCGTAATCATCCAGAATCTGATCGCAAACCTCGAGCACCGGGTTATCAAATGTGTAGGACATGAAAATCTCGACTTGCCCAGTGGCATTGCCGCCGTGTCCGCCGAACCAAGAATTCAAGAACGCAGTTTGGTCGTTGATATTTTGGTGTCTAAAAATGTCGCAATAAATGGAGTTGAAAAAAGTCTCACACAACTCAGGGTCCGTGCGTTCTTGGATCAAAATCACGTAGTTATGACGCGCTTCGGCCCAAATCTCGAGCGTGAGATTTTCATAGCCCACCCGCTCAGACAGCGTCCGATGCACCGCTTGCACGGCGTTTTCATACAGATCGATGCGCTCTTGGGCCGCTTTTTGGACCTCCCGCCAATCTTGCTGCTCAAAGCGTTCGCGTGCACCGAGCGTGATGTTGATGAACTGGTGGCGATAGGCCGCGAAGCCATCCAAGATGGTTTGTGCCACTTGGCGGGGCGAATAAATCTTCACCGGGTTGCCTTTTGCCCGTATTGCGGGCCGTCCACTAAATAGCGACGCTCGTTCTCAGTCGAGATACGCCCTAGTACCTGATTTCGGTGAGGAAACCGACCAAACCGCTCAATCACCGCTTTGTGCGCTTCGGCGTGTTTTAGAAACTCTGCAAATCGCTCTTTATCGGCGGCCGGTGCGAGCTCGAGCAAACGGGCCATTCCATTCACACAGGCTGCCTGATCGGATAACAACTCACTGTGTTCCAGCGGCATCAAAGAAAACACTTGCTGAATTAACGGCAGATCATCAAAGAGCCCACGCGCATGGCCTTTGCGCGCCAACGTCAGTGCTCGCCGATCGCCTGAGAACGCACGTGCCGTGCCTCGAAAAATATTGCGGGTGAATTGGTCAAGCAAAATGATCAAGGCCAATCGGCTTTCAGGTTCGCTTTCCCAATCTTTAAACCCGTTGGCTAACGCCAATTCCACGCGATGCCCAAAGCGTTGACCAATTTCCGCATCGACCGCCAGCCCACCCCGGAACCAGCGAGCATTTTGCTTCGCCGCTAAATCGCCTGGAGCGTATTCATCAAACCAATAGTCGAGGATGAGTCGAGCGGCCTGACTGGAGACCACCTGTTCAGAGTCAGAATTAACCATCTGCTGAGTCTAGCGTGCTTCGCCGCCTACTCACCAGTCTCCGACCAAAGTGTCATCGATATCTGATGATCTCAACGCGTTCTGGAGACAACTTTCGGCTTGGCACCAACGCCCCCAATCCATGCGCACTAGAAATCGATAGGCCAGCCTCTGCCAAGAGGCTTTGTACATGCTCAGCTCGGGCCGTGGACAGACGAATCGCATCCTCTAAGGTGCCACCGGGCGTTACCGCGGTGTAGGCCACAATGGCCAAATCACCGCTGACTAATTCGGCTAAATTCTCGGCAACATCGTCTAGAACACTTCGACTCCCCGGACTCACCCGAGATCCGGCGAACAGGACCGGCAAAACCACACGGCCCTCGGACAAAAGCCGTTTAGCGCCTTCAAACGAACGCCGATCGACGTTTGGCTCCACCAACCGCAGATGCACATATTGCCGGCGATTACCCTGCTCATTGCCGTACGCAGTTAAGACCGCCTCTGAATCAGGCAACTTCACTGCAAAATATATTTGATTGCCGTTGGGTCCATACAGTTCGCGCACCTCAAATAAAGTATTCGCCCACAACCCGCTGGTTCCACATGCGCGGCTCTCGCAGGCCCAAAGTAATTCCGCCCCATCATTCACCAGCCTGTCTTGCAGGGATTTCATGTAACCACGATACCCTTCTTGCACACCGAGCTCATAGGTCACATCGGTAACGAAGCCGGTCAGCTCGATGTTGCGGTCGACCTCTAGTCGGTTATTCACTCGCTGTACACGATCAAGAGGAATTTGCAGTGCGGTCTGCACCCCGTCGCTAAATCGGACGATAGTCGCGCCATCGGGACGCTCCACCATGACCAAATCCAGAGATCCAGGGACATCACCTGCCGAGACCATCCCTGAAACCAACCAAATCGTTATTGCCTGCCACGACCACTTCATGCCTGCTCCACCGAGGTCTGAAACCATGTTGCCAATGCGCCTTCTGCGCCTTCCAGATGGAAGTGGTGACCACCCGGGAAAGTTTCTACCCTTTTCGAGCGACAAATTTTTAATCGTGCGTCTAGAAAGCCGGGATTCACAAATAACCCATCGTCGGCCAAGGCCAAAGACACCGGCGCTGAGATACGCGCAATCACAGCCTGAATTTGGGCTTCGTCCATCCGAAACAGCGCCGGGACCGTCAACCAAGGATCTGAAGCCCAACGCCAGCCATTGGCCACCTTGACCAGGCCGCGCTCAACGATCGGTCTGGCCGCAGCAGTCGTTAATGGAACAACGCCCTTCGCCACCCGCACAGCCAAGGCCTCATCGACCGACCCGTACACGGGTGTTTTTCGATCACCGAGGGTTAACAGTCGAAGAGTCGACGCGCGCAGTAAGTCAGGTCCTTCGGTATCCGGATAGGTCCAAGGCCCGAAACCGTCCAACAACCACAAGGCTTTCACGCGATCTGGAAACGAACCGGCCACTAAGGTGGCAATGGCAGCACCCATGCTATGCCCCAGCAACGTCGCTTGCTTCCAGCCCAAGTAGTTCAGTACGGCCACCACATCCGGCACACCTTCCCAAATATGATAGGGCCTGCGGTTGTGACTGGATTGCCCATGGCCCCTTAGATCCAAGGCCACCACACGACACTCCGACAGCGCCGGTGCTAACATCGCAAAGGACGCTGCATTATCTAACCAACCGTGCAACGCCAGAACCGGCCGCCCCTCGGGCGGACCGAACGCCAGCGCAGCGAGGCGACCCCCATCGAAGTCGAATACCAGGGGCTCACCCGAAGTGTAAGGCATTAGGGGGTAT
>CAJXXD010000110.1 GCA_913062835.1 uncultured Gammaproteobacteria bacterium | reverse complement strand
CGAGGAAGACCGACAAGAACTGCCGATTCATCGCCTTACACATAATGTAAGAAAGAATCGCACCAGATGACCCGACCAAGGCGCCGGTGACAATCAATAGGTCGTTGCCGAGCAAGAACCCTGTTGCTGCGGCCGCCCAGCCGGAGTAGCTGTTCAGCATCGAAACCACCACCGGCATATCGGCACCGCCGATCGCCATAACGAGGTGAGCCCCCAAGATAAAGGCCAATGCCGTCATCAAATACAGTGTCCAAGACCCGGCGTGATTCATGTACAGAATCAACAGCACAAACGAACCACCCACCATCAGCAGGTTCCATAGGTGGCGACCTGGCAGGATCAAGGCTTTACCGCCGATCTTTCCAGATAATTTGCCGTAAGCAATGATCGAGCCGGTAAAGGTGATCGCGCCAATAAAGACACCTAAGAACACTTCAACTTCATGGATAATTTGCTCGGCCTTTGAGGCAAAATCATGCACGGATAGATCGGAGTTGATGCCAATGAATACAGCCGCCAAGCCCACAAAGCTGTGCAATGCGGCCACCAATTGTGGCATCCCGGTCATTTCCACACGCTGTGCAACGATGACGCCAATCACCGAGCCGATCACCAGCATGGCAATCAAAATGCCAGATAAAGACACCCGAACGTCGGCAATAGTCGCAAGGACAGCAATCGCCATCCCGATGATGCCGAACCAAACGGCCCGCTTGGCTTTTTCCTGATTTGAAAGACCACCTAAGGCCAAGATGAATAATACAGTCGCGCCGATATAGGCTGCGGTTTGCAATCCCACTGTCATATCTTTCTCCCGCTTACGACTTCTTAAACATCTGCAACATACGACGGGTCACCATAAACCCACCGACGATATTAATGGTCGCAATCAATACCGATATCGCAGCCAAAATGGACACCACTGGAATATCAGAATCAATTTGCAATAACGCACCCAAAATGATGATTCCAGAAATCGCGTTGGTAATGGCCATCAATGGCGTATGCAATGAATGCGCCACACCCCAGATCACCTGGAATCCGACGAATACCGCCAACACAAACACGATAAAGTGCTGCATAAAGTCCGTGGGCGCATAGAGCCCAATCAAACCCATCAAGGCCGCACCAATCACCAATAAGGTGGTTTGTTGACGACCCGCTTTTGCCATCCGATCCGCTTCTTCTTGCGCTTTCTCTTCGGCCGTTTTCTCAGGCGCCTTCTCTACCTTCTTTGAGGCGATGGCCTGAACCTTGGGTGGCGGTGGCGGATAGGTAATCTCACCCGCATGTGTCACGGTCGCAGATCGGATCACATCGTCTTCCATGTTATGCACGATCTGTCCGTCTTTGTTCGGCGTCAGGTCAGTCATCATGTGACGAATATTCGTGGAGTACAGCGTTGAAGCTTGTGCCGCCATCCGACTCGGGAAATCGGTATAGCCGATGATCGTTACGCCATTCTCAGTCACGATCTTTTCGTCTGCCACAGTCAACTTGCAGTTACCGCCCTTCTCCGCTGCCAAATCGACAATCACCGAGCCTGGCTTCATCGCAGCCACCATCTCAGGGGTCCACAACTCAGGAGCTTCTCGGTTTGGAATCAGTGCGGTCGTGATCACAATATCAATCTCAGGCGCCTGCTCCATGAACAAGGCCAGTTGCTTTTCACGAAACTCAGGACTTGAAGGCGCCGCATAACCGCCTGTGGCCGCACCGTCTTGACTGTCCTCAAAATCGAGGAATAGAAACTCTGCGCCCATGGATTCGATTTGCTCAGCCACCTCAGGGCGCACATCAAACGCACGTACGATAGCGCCCAAGGACTGCGCAGTACCAATCGCTGCCAAGCCAGCCACTCCGGCACCCACAACCAGCACTTTAGCCGGCGGAACCTTACCTGCCGCTGTCACTTGGCCCGTGAAAAAGCGCCCAAAGTTGTTACCTGCTTCAATGACCGCGCGATAGCCAGCGATATTCGCCATTGATGACAGAGCATCCATCTTTTGCGCACGAGAAATACGGGGCACCATCTCCATGGCCATTACCGTGACGCCCAAATCACGCGCCTGGTTCAACAGTGCCTCGTTCGCCGCTGGATTGAAAAACCCGATCAGGGTTTGACCTGCCTTCATGAGCTTCAGCTCAGCCTCTTGAGGTGGGCGGACTTTAACCACCACGTCCACGTCTTTACAGAGCGCTTTTGCGTTTTTGACCACTGTGACACCGACCGCTTCATAGTCTGCATCTGAAAACCGAGCTGCGCTTCCCGCGCCTGCTTCTATAAAGCAGTCGTGGCCCAATTTCTGCAGTTGAACCGCCGATTCCGGCGTCATTGCAACACGGGCTTCTCCCGGCAACACCTCTTTGAGGGCTCCGATTCGCATCGCTTGACTCCCTTCTTTCTCTATCACTGTTTTCGACCCGACCACGTCAAAGCGGCCATCCTTTCGAGCAATCCGTTAGGATTGCATATTCCACACCCAATGTAACGCCCGTCCAACCGAGGTTGAAAGCAGGGAGGAGTCACAGGGATTGGGATGCTAAACACCCGTAATAATGGCGGAGACGGAGGGATTCGAACCCTCGATAGGGCTACAAACCCTATACTCCCTTAGCAGGGGAGCGCCTTCAGCCTCTCGGCCACGTCTCCATGAGGGGCGGGAGTTTAACACGTCACACGCGGTTGTTAAGCGGTTGCGTTAACTTCCACCCCACCATTGCCATATTGCCCAAAAAATTGGGATCAGCGTGGCGGTTGCCAAACCGTTTAACCCCACGGCCAATGACGCAAAGGCTCCCGCATCTTTATTAATCTGTATGGCCCGCGCAGTCCCGATTCCGTGCGCGGCCACACCCATCGCGAAGCCCCGCGCATCCCATGACGTGATGCGCGCGGCATTCAGCACGTAGGGTCCCAAGATGGCTCCGATTACGCCGGTCATGATGACGCAGACGGCTGTCAACGAGGGCAGCCCTCCAATGCGCTCTGAAATACCCATCGCAATCGGGGTCGTTACGCTCTTCGGTGCCAGAGACATCACGGTCTGATGCGAGGCGAAAAGCAAATCAGCGATGACCACCGCGGTGACCGCGGCTGTGACGGAACCGCATAATAAGGACACCAAAAGCGCTTTGTAGCCTCCCTTCATATTTCTTAACAACTTCGCGACCGGCAGTGCGAGCGCCACCGTGGCTGGGCCCAAGAGGAAGTGCACAAACTGAGCTCCTTCGAAATAAGTCCAATAATCGATGCCTGTGACTGTGAGGCCGACCGTAATCAGTACTACGGCGATCAACACGGGGTTGAGAATCGGCATTCGGCCAGATCGCTGATACAGCCAATCGCCGAGAAGATAGGCCACCAAGGTCACCGTCAAAGCAGTCAGTGGGCTGGCCGACAGATAGACCCAGACTTCATTAAAATTAGGCTCCATCGCGATCACTCCGATGCATTTTCTGAAGGATCCAACCGGTGACCAGGACGGTGACGACCGTGCTCCCAATGAGTGAACCCAAAATGGCTTTCCACTCATCCCCAAGAATCG
Source organism: uncultured Gammaproteobacteria bacterium (assembly GCA_913062835.1). Lineage (GTDB taxonomy): Bacteria > Pseudomonadota > Gammaproteobacteria > Pseudomonadales > Litorivicinaceae > HIMB30. The sequence continues at coordinate 1,145 of CAJXXD010000110.1, read as the reverse complement.
CCAAGTGAGCAATCACCCCCACACCGGCGGGGACAAATAACAAGGATAGGTGCGACAAAATGCCATTGGCTGTCGATTCGAGCGTTTCTGAGAGCGCAGGTCGCCACAGCAAAATTGCCAGCAGCAATCCCATACCGATCACAGGTCCTGGAATCGCCAAATCAAACAATCGCGCTAGAATCTCGCCCACCAACTGACACACGAGCAACTGGGTTAACGCAAACAGCATGCTATCTCCTCAATGCACGCGCTTCAGATTGGGCCAGAACAACCCGAGAAGCAAGGCAGCAGAGACCGCAAAAGCAATCGGTACCGCACTGAGCGTAAAGGCGTCGGCAACCACGCCATAAAGTGCAGGCACCGTAGCCGCCCCGACTGAAAAACCCAAAATCTGCCAAGCCATCACTGCGTCACGTCGATGACTGGGCACCGCACGACTGACCACCGTCAGGACAAAGGGAGCAATCGGCGCCATCGAAAGACCGACCAATCCGATCACAATCCACTGCCCCAAAATCGGCAGCCACATAAATCCGAGCAATAATCCAAACACTGAGAGAGCAGACCATTTCAGTACCTGTGCTTCGCTCCCCGGAAGACGATTTAACACAAATCGACCGACCGTCAGCCCACCCCAAAAGGTCGCTGTCATGGCGCCCGCCGTACCCAACTGCACGCCCCCGATATTGACAACCACAGTCGACAACCAATTACCGACGCCTTGCTCTAAACCGACATAGATTGCACTGCCAAGAATCAGCGCTATCACCGGGCCCCGTAACATCGAGGAAGGCAGCCCTTCAAGCGCCGCCTGAGCTGGCAAATGACCGAGTCTTGTGGCACTCCGACACACCCAGAGTGCAGCCACACCGCTGACCCCCGCACCGATCAGATAAGTGAAAAACCAAGGCCAACCACTCGCCATCAATGTGCCCGCCAGTAACCCAGCAGTTGCCGTACCCAAGCCCCATCCACCATGCACGTTCATCAAGTGTCGGGCACTGATTCGGGGGGCGAAAAAAGCGTTCAACGTGGCATGGGCCATGCCATTCACGACACCCCTCACCCCGTAAAGAAGAACGAACACCCAAAGTGTGTGACTGAGACCCATGAGCAGCATGCAAAGCGCCTGACTGCTCAATGCT
>CAJXXD010000109.1 GCA_913062835.1 uncultured Gammaproteobacteria bacterium | reverse complement strand
GCCCGATGTAACGGGTCTTCGGTCCCATATCCCGGTGGGTCAACTTAAACCAAGCGCGCGCAAAGACTTCACTGAAGTACGCAGGGTCCTGATAGAACCGTTCTGAAATCTTGCGGTATTCAGGGTCCATCTTCATAGCCATGTCGGCATCGGTCATGATCGGATTAAGACGAATGCTTGGATCTTCCACATCCACCGGCATGTCTTCTTCCTTGATATTGATGGGTTCCCACTGCCAGGCACCGGCTGGGCTCTTTTTCAATTCCCAGTCGTAGTTCAACAGAAGATGGAAGTACCCATTATCCCATTGAGTTGGATTCGTGGTCCAAGCACCCTCAATACCGCTGGTGACTGTGTCACGACCGATGCCACGGCTTACATGGTTATTCCAGCCAAGGCCTTGTTCGTCCACATCAGCGCCTTCAGGATCTGGCCCTAAGTTTTCAGCGCGTCCATTACCGTGGCATTTGCCCACAGTGTGACCGCCCGCTGTAAGTGCAACCGTTTCCTCATCATTCATGGCCATGCGTGCGAATGTAACGCGCACATCGTGAGCCGTTTTGATCGGATCGGGTTGGCCATTGACCCCTTCAGGGTTCACATAGATCAGGCCCATCTGCACCGCAGCGAGGGGGTTTTCGAGCGTTTCACGGTCTTCACCGTCATACCGATCTGAACCGAGCCAATCTTTTTCCGCACCCCAGTAGATGTCTTTCTCTGGATGCCAAATGTCTTCTCTGCCAAACGAAAATCCGAAGGTTTTTAAGCCCATGGATTCATAAGCGACATTGCCGGCCAGAATAAACAGGTCAGCCCAGCTGATCTGATTGCCGTATTTCTTTTTCACAGGCCACAACAGGCGTCGTGCCTTATCGAGGTTGGCGTTGTCTGGCCATGAGTTCAAAGGCGCAAAGCGCTGATTGCCTGTGCCTGCACCGCCGCGGCCATCGGCCACACGGTAAGAACCGGCTGCGTGCCACGCCATACGAATCATCAAGCCGCCGTAGTGTCCCCAGTCCGCGGGCCACCATGACTGACTGTCGGTCATCAAGGCATGCAGATCGGTTTTCAAGGATTTGACGTCCAGCTTTTTGACCTGCTCTCGGTAATCGATCTCAGGCACTGGGTTTGTCTTGGCATCGTGCTGATGCAGGATGTCGAGATTCAAAGCGTTCGGCCACCAATCCATAACCGATTGAGTGGACTGTGTGTTGGCTCCGTGCATGACGGGGCATTTACCAGTAGATGACATAGTAGACCCTCCTTATTGATCACATAAATCAATATAGAGAGATTGATAGATTTATAAAGTTAAACGTTTCTATCTGGCTGATAGCCGTTAGTTATGAATTGGCCGGAGACAAAAACCAACGGGTTCTAAGCTTCTCGGCTGCCAAGCCCACCAACAAGGCCACAAACAATCCCCCGAACCAGACAAAGGGAATCATCAAGACAATCACAGCACGACAGGAGGGTCGAATCTTCAATAAGCTCTTCGGATCCGCCAACACCCAGGCTGCGTAGAGCATCAGGGTGACCACCACCTCAGCCGGAACTGACGCCAACAACACGGTGGCCTGTACTCCAAAGAATCCAGCCACCGCCAAGCAAGCCAAACCAAAAAAGGCGATCGACCAACCCGTCTGCGATCCCAGCGCACGATGCGCAACAAGCCCTCCGGCCCCATGGCACATGGGCATGGCACCGATCGGTGCCAAACACAAATTGGCGAGTCCCGAAGTGAAGGCGAACCGTCTTTCCGTCAGCCGCTCACTGTCTTCTGGAAAATAGTCCTTGGCCACTACCGCGGTGAGAATCAACGCATTGGTCAAGGTCAGAGCCAATTGAGGAAGTACCGCCTCTAGGGACGCCGCTTCAAATGCACTCAAGGCGGGCCACGCAAATGACGGCCAGCTCCACCCCCAATGCGGAGACACTGAAGCCAGGTCTCCGCCAAACATTAGGAAACCGACTATCAGCACGACCAACGCACTGATCGAGCGAAGCGCGGACCATTGCAGTGCGATCAGGAGCGCCAAAAGCAACAAAACCCCGATCGGATTTAACTCCACCAATTGCAAGGTAGACACCACCAACGTAATCGCCAGCGCCACACGCATCCCGTGCAGCACGGTTTTCGGAATCCACTGCTTAAGTTGTTCAATTCGACCCGTTTGGCTGAGTGCGAGGAGGATAATCCCCATCAAGATCCCGGTGGCTATCAGCGTCTCGGCTGAAATCAGGCCAGCAATACCCATCGCGGCCACTGCTTTCATCGGTTGCACCGGGATCGGACGTCGATACACGACGGCAGTCAACAGCGCAAACCCAGCAAAGCCGTACAACAAGCCCACCGGATCCATGCCAGCCACCCAAATTAATCCCAATACCAGGGGCAAAAAGGTCCCTAGATCAGCAAACGCGGCCGAACATTCGGTCGCTAATTTTGTGTGGCTGCGCGCGGACACTGTGTCATTTATTTCCAACGAATTCCAAGAGGAGTACTTAAACAGGTTGCAATTATTCATGCAAACCCCACAATTATGTCTTGTTTCCGTTAAATGAAAATTAAACATATAAATGCTAGGCGATGCGTTTTCAGAAGCCGCGACACTGATCTTGTCGGGCGACCCCGAACTCTTTGAAATCCTCGGACTGTCGATTCAGGTCAGTTTGACAGCGCTCTTTTTTTCGATCGCCCTGGGTCTTCCCATCGGGACCGCCTTGGCCATCAGTCAATTCCGAGGCAAAAAGGCTTGCGTCACCGTATTGAACTCACTGATGGGCTTGCCTCCGGTCGTGGTCGGGCTGTTGGTATACCTGATGCTTTCGCGTTCGGGACCCCTGGGCGTACTTGGGCTTTTATATACACCCACCGCCATGGTGATTGCTCAAGTGGGATTGATTACGCCGATCATCGGCGCCCTGACCTATCAAGTGATGGATGACTTGCATCGAGAATACAGAGACCTGTTTTCAAGCCTAAAGGTACCCCTAGCGAAGGCCGTGCCCACCTATCTTTGGGACGCCCGGTATTCGCTGATTACATCGGTTTTGGCAGGCTTTGGTCGCGCAATATCCGAGGTGGGCGCCGTGATCATCGTCGGTGGCAACATTGACCACCTCACACGAGTGATGACCACAGCGATCGCGCTTGAAACCTCCAAAGGCGAGCTGGCCATCGCATTGGGCCTTGGAATCATATTGCTGGCGTTGGCACTTTTCGTGAACGCACTGGTGACTTGGGTGAAGACGGCGGGCCAGAAAAATGCCTATGTCTGATTCGCACAACCCAAAACATTCCACAGTCCAGGTGGAAGGTCTCAGTCTTACGTTGGGCGGTAAGCGACTGCTTCATGACCTGTCTTTTAATACACAAACGTCCGGGACCACCCTGATCATGGGACCCAATGGCGCAGGGAAAAGTCTGCTACTTCGCTGCCTTCATGGTCTACTCGAGCCCGACCAGGGTACCGTCGAGTTCTTTGGAAAACCGGCACATACGCAACAACGCCATCAAGCCATGGTCTTTCAGAAGGCAGTGCTACTGAGGCGAACCGCTCGAGCTAATTTGCTATTTGCTTGCCAAGGCTCCGAGGCCCGAAAAAAACGCATCGAGACCCTACTGTCCGATGTGCACCTCACCGAAAAAGCCGATCAACCTGCAAGACTGCTCTCGGGGGGCGAACAACAGCGCTTGGCACTGGCTCGCGCTCTACTCACTGAGCCACAGATTCTTTTTTTAGATGAGCCAACAGCGAGCCTGGATCCTGCATCTGTACTGATCATCGAGCGCCTGATTCAAGAAGCCAATGAACGAGGCGTTAAGACGCTGTTCATCTCACATGACCTCGGGCAAGCCAAGCGATTGGCATCTGACATCGTATTTCTCCATAAGGGCCAGATCACAGAACACAGCCCTGCGGACACCTTCTTCACTGACCCGCAATCACGAGAGGCCAAGGCCTATCTCGATGGCGAGCTGGTGTTGTAACTCGAAACCCAAGAGGACTTCCCAATGACACTAAAAAACACACTCAAATCACTAGGCTTTGCCCTGATACTGCCCATGGCCTCAGTGGCTCAAGCCGAATCCATCCTGGTTCAATCGACCACCTCAACCAAGAACTCGGGTCTGTATGACTACCTATTGCCCAAGGTTCAAGAAGACCTGGGATTGACAGTCAATGTGGTCGCAGTAGGCACCGGTCAGGCCATCAAAAACGCTCAAAACTGTGACGGCGATGTCTTACTGGTGCACGCTAAAGCATCGGAAGAAAAGTTCGTGTCCGAGGGATTCGGCGTCGAACGCTTTGATCTGATGTACAACGACTTTGTTGTGATTGGCCCAGCCAACGATCCCGCAGGCGTCAACGGCTCTACAGACATTGCAGCCTCTTTAAACGCCATTGCTTCAAGCAAAGCGTTATTCGCGTCGCGCGGCGATGACTCAGGTACACACAAGGCCGAGCTTCGCTTGTGGAAACTGGCAGGCACGGATCCCACAGGCGGTTCTGGCCAGTGGTACCGTGAGACCGGTTCAGGCATGGGTGCGACCCTTAATACGGCAGTTGGTATGGGGGCCTACGCCATGACAGACCGCGCCACCTGGACGAAATTTGGCAACAAAGGCGACTTCAAAATCCACGTGGAAGGTGACGAGCGTCTGTTCAACCAGTACGGCGTGATCCTGATCAACA
>CAJXXD010000108.1 GCA_913062835.1 uncultured Gammaproteobacteria bacterium | reverse complement strand
ATGTTCATGTTCATGTTCATGTTTGTGTGACTCATGGTCGTGTTTGTGTGACTCATGGTCATGTTTGTGTGACTCATGGTCGTGTTTCGCATGCGACTCGTGGTCTTCGTGCTCTTTGTGATCGTGCGTCTCAAAGAAACCGCCGTCTCTAAACTCGAGCTTGGTGAGACCGTTTGTCTCAAAAAGAGAAATGACTTGAGTGTCCTTAGAGAGGGTACTGAGCGGTTTTTCCAGAAAGGCTTCAAGTCCATCACCTACCCAAAATACAACGTCTGCGTCTGAGAGCGCGCGAGCCTGACTGGGTTTCAAGGAGTAGTTATGGGGTGTGCCTGAATCAATTAGCAAAACCGGTTCTCCGACATCTTCCATGACGGCGGCGACCAATGAGTGGATGGGCTTAATCGAGGTCACCACTGCCGGTTGGGCATTTGCGATGCCAGCGCACAGAACTGTCGCCAAACTTAGGCGTGAACAGGTTTTTTTAGATACCATACTGTGTCTCGTAACAATAAATTTGTTATAACATAACACACCTCGTGCAATTGCTAAGGCCTATTTTTCGATGCAGCTGGAAAGTCTTGTCAAACTGACCGATGCGGGTATCCGTAAAGGAGACCGCTGGCTGGTTCGGGACGTCTCTTTAGAGGTTAATCGAGGAGAGATCGTCACCTTGATTGGGCCGAATGGAGCTGGAAAGACGACGACTGCTAAAATGGCGTTAGGCTTACTTTCCTTAACCGAAGGGGTAGCTGAGCAAGCCAAGCACCTCGTTATCGGCTATGTGCCGCAAAAGTTGATGATTGATTGGACATTGCCACTCACTGTATGGCGATTTCTTCGCTTAACTCAAGCGTGTTCCATAGAAGACGCGAAAGACGCACTGGATGCGACGGACTCATCGAAGCTTTTGTATGCAGATCTGAAAACCTTGTCCGGGGGCGAGTTTCAGAGGGTGCTTCTCTCGAGGGCGTTATTGAAAAAGCCTGATTTGTTGGTCCTCGATGAGCCTGTTCAGGGCGTCGATTTCACAGGTGAGCAAGCGCTATATCGTTTAATCGAACGTATCCGAACGCGGTTTGGGTGCGGTATTTTGCTGATCTCTCATGACCTCCACATCGTCATGTCCTCAACCGACCGCGTGATTTGCTTAAACGGTCATGTGTGCTGCTCAGGCACACCTGAGCTGGTGTCCAACTCTCCGGAATTCCAGCAGTTGTTTGGCTCTCGACTGGCATCCAGCATCGCGATCTATGAGCACATGCACGATCATCACCATGCGCCCGATGGGCATATTGAGAGCCATGCAAATTGCGGCTCTCTTCCACAGGGCGATCGGGGATAAGGATGTTTGATGACTTTTTAATCAGGGCATTGATCGGCGGTTTGGGCGTGGCGTTGGTTGCGGGACCGCTGGGTTGTTTTGTTGTCTGGCGGCGGTTGGCCTATTTTGGTGACACCTTGTCGCATTCAGCGCTCTTGGGTGTGGCCTTGGCGTTATTGTTTGAAGCGAATGTTACCCTCGTTGTCTTTTTGACGGCTGCGATGATTTCTCTGGCATTGCTGGTCCTTAAGAAAGTTGCGCCGTTATCGTCGGATGCCCTACTGGGTCTGTTAGCGCACTCGGTGCTCGCCATTGGCTTAATTGTGCTGAGTTTCATGACGTGGGTCCGCGTAGATTTGATGGGCTTCTTGTTTGGTGACATCTTGGCCATCAGTGAAACCGACCTGCTGATTATCTGGTTAGGGGGCGCGTTGGTCCTGGCGGCACTCGCCTACATCTGGCGTGGCTTGTTTTGTGCCACTGTCAGTCGAGATATTGCGCAAGCAGAAGGGTTACATCCAGAACGGATGGAATTTATTTTTACGGTGCTCATGGCGTTGGTGATTGCGATATCCATGAAGATCGTTGGGGTGTTGCTCATCACCGCCCTCTTGATTATTCCAGCAGCCACCGCTCGTCAGGTCTCCCATTCGCCTGAGCAAATGGCAGGATTCTCTGTACTTGTCGGGATGATTGCAGTGGGTGCGGGGTTGACCGGTTCCTTCCACTGGGATACTCCAACCGGTCCGAGCATCGTTGCATCTTTGATAGCACTGTTTGTGGTCACACTGCTCGCCGTTCGGCTGGTTCGAGCGGTGCAAGAATCTAAGTCGAGTGCTCGGGGGTATGCTGCGCATGACTGAGCATGCAAATGAAAAGACCATGCTGACCAAGAATGAGCGGTTGATACTGGAGTCGTTAAGCCAGGCCGAGACACCTCAGTCTGCGTACGATCTTTTGGATTCCGTGCGAGACCAAGGGATTCGGGCGCCGGCTCAGGTCTATCGTGCTTTAAGTGGGTTGATGAGCAAACATTTGATTCATCGAATCGATAGTTCAAACACCTATCTGTGTTGCCAGAAGCCGAGTCACGAGCACCCCAACGCCATTTGCTTGGCCATTTGCGATGAATGCCAACAAGTGACTGAGCTTGATGGCGTGCGCATTGGAGATCAATTAGAAGAGTATGCCAAGGCTTCAGGGTTTGAATCGAAGCTGACATCAGTTGAGCTTCGTGGTCTTTGTGCGAAGTGTCATTAAAAAGGCCGGGTGTTTCCACGCCCGGCCTAGCTTTTCGAGTCAACCCAATCTATGGGTCAGTGACTGGCTGCCTGCGGGCTTTTTGTTTGTAAGTACGCCCGCACAGTCACGCTGACGGCGATCAATGCGACGGCCCAGAATGCTGAGCTGGCGAAGACAGCCGGTGCATAGGCCACTTCGCGGCTGATGAATTCGGCCATCGTCGGCTCAAAATTACCTGACCACAGATAGAAGCTGCCACTTGAAATAAGTTCGCACAAGGCGGTCCCAATCATGGCTAGGCCAAAGACCATCAATGAACCGCTTATCTGGCCATTGAGGTAAGGCTTACTCAGTTTGCCAGCCATCCACATTGCAAAGTGCGCAGGGACCAGCATCGCATACGCTACCGAAAGACAAGTGCCGGGAACGCCACCAAATGTAAACGCATAGGCATCAATGCCCACCGCCAGTGTCATAAACCATGCGAAACCCCAAACAGGAAGAAGGGCGCCTGCTGCCATGAAGATCATCCAAGATGCTTCAGGCAGTGCATTGAAACCCGAGAAATGAGAGCCACGTGTCATTAACATAAGGATGCTAAGCGCAATGGTTATTCCGGCCATTCTTTTTGTAATGTGAGTCATAAGTCGTCCTATCAAAACTCAGTCGATATTGTGACATAGATTCCGCGACCGCGCGTTGCGTATCCGTAGCTACTTGTGGCTACATCTTGGTAGAACTCATCGGTCACATTTTCAATTCGGATCAGTGTGCTGGTGTTTGGTGTGATTGTGTGATTCACCCCCAAGTCAAGCAGCGTGAAATGCCCGGTTTGAGTGGAGGCTGTGTCCAGTCTGCTGCCCACGTGTCGGAGAGTAGCACTCACTAGGGTGTGATCACTGGATGCCCAAATGGACTTGAACGACGTTTCTGCCTCGGGAATTCGAGCCGATCGTGTGCCGTCTGCATCTCGAGCATTTACTTGGGCGTGATCAAGGCGGTGTGATAGACGTTCGCTGGATCTAAAGCGTGTGCTTAGCTCCCACCCATCGGTCTCGGTTTTACCGCTGTCATTTCGATAACCGTCGAGATAATCAGGATCCGAATAACTTTTACCATTGTCGTAGTATACGATTCGGTCAGAGATTTCTGTGTTGAAGAGTGTCAGCGTGGCCAGCTTTGTTTCGAATGACACTTCCATACTCTCAGACTTTTCTTCCTGTAAATCGGTACTCAACGGCTGATCAAGCTGGTAAAGACTGGGTGATTTGAATCCTGTCGCGACTGCGCCCTTGATTGTGAGATGTGGGTGCATCGTATGGCGCAAGCCCAATCGATAAGTTGCCCCGTTATCAAATTCAGAGCGGACTGAATATGCGACAGCTAAATCGACCGTGGTTTGATCTGAGAGTACGAATGAGTGAGATGTGTTTATTTGGTAGGTTTCTGCTTGGTCGAGCCGCGGTCTGTCTCCGGCTGAGAGCGGTAATGTCTCGCGACTCAACTCCAGTCCATAAGATGCCGCATGGCTCTCCTCTGCAGTCGATAATTTCGTAGAGGCAGTGATATGTGCGCCCTCATAACCGCGAAATTGAGTACGCATATTTTCTGTTTTGGTAATCCTCGAGCCTAAAATTTTGGTTGGAGTGAGTTCAAGCTCACTGGTCAGCGCCCATAAATCCAACGTGTTTTTACTTTTGTCAGTCGCGTTGAAGTCAGTGGTGCTATCGTAATTCACGCGACTCAGTATCCCCTGATACTGGAACCCCAGTTGATGACGATCTGAAGCTTGATGATGCAGAGATAGGCCTAAGGTTCGCTCTTGGTAGGAGTCACGCTCAAGGCCCGCTTGGGCATCATCACTTGAATTGACTGAACTAATGGATCGCTCAAGAGCGCTTTGACCGTCAGCCTGTAGGTAGCCACCGCTTAGCGTGATCCGCGTTCGATCGGTCCCTGATGAAACAGCGGCCAACGTACTCACTTCGCCAAATGAGCCAACACTGACGGATGCTGAGGAGGACGTAGTTCTGGGATCAGTGGTGATGATATTGACTACGCCGCCGAGCGCATCCGTGCCGTAGAGCGTGGACTGCGGGCCCCTGATGACCTCCACGCGGTCGATGATCGATGGGCTGATACCGTTGAGACCGTAG
>CAJXXD010000107.1 GCA_913062835.1 uncultured Gammaproteobacteria bacterium | reverse complement strand
CATAGGTTACTGATCCACAAGCCCATTCCGATCAATACCAACCCCGCCACGACCCGAAAGAGCAGCGTGAAGATCTCATGATCGCCGCGTAACCACCCCCCAAGCAAACCGAAGGTGATGCCGAGAGCGGTGTACGATACCACCCGTCCCATGGAAGCGGCGCCAATGAGCCGAATGAAGGCCCAGCCCGTTCGTTTGTCTTCAGGGACAGAGAGGCTAAAGGCGGCCGTGATACCGCCGCACATTACGAGGCAATGTGCCGAACCAAACAGCCCAATGAGAAATGCAGCACCCGCACCGACGGGGTCTGTGCATAGAGTGTCAAGCATCGTCGCGTTTGCGGCCGCGGTCTTTTTCGATGGCTCGACGGTGAAGTTCGTCATCGTCGTCGAATAAGAAGTCTCGGCCTGAGCGGTCTAGGTCATCAAACTGTTTGGTTTTAACCGCCCAGCGAAACGCCCAAATCGCGAAGATCAGCAAGATGATGGACAGCGGAATGAGAGTATAAATTACCGTCATGTGATGCGTTTTAACCTCAAAGCATTGGTGATGACGAAGAGGCTTGATCCTGACATGCCGATTGCGGCCAGCCATGGCGGGACCCAGCCTGCTACTGCGAAGGGTACCGCGATCACGTTGTAAACTAAAACCCAGAAAAAGCTCTGTGTGATGACGCGTCGACTGCGCTTGGCGTGCGCTTTCAGCAACAGAATCGTTTTCAACTCGTTCGATAAGAGCACTGAGCCGGCCGACAGGCGGGTGAGATCCGATGCTTGGGCAAAGGTGATGCTGCCATTGGCAGCGGATAGAACAGGCGCGTCATTCAGTCCGTCACCTACCATGACCTTGCTTTCTTCAATGGCGTCTAGGGCGGCCACTTTGGCTTCGGGCGATAACCCCGACTGCCAGTGCTCGATCCCCAGCATTTTCGCCAAGTGTGAGACCCGACTTTCCGTATCACCACTAAGTAGGCTGACGGTGATACCCAGTGATTTCAGGTGATCGACCGTCTCGCGGGCATCGGCTCTCACCTCATCGTCGAGTGCGACGGTGAGTACCGGCTGACCGTCGGCTTCCAAGGTGACGCAGGCTGCTTCTGGAAACGCGCTCAGTGCCTCCTCACCAATCGCTCGGCGAATTCTGTAAGTCACTCCATGGAGTACACCTTCGACCCCCACGCCGGGAAGTTGTGTTACTTGCTCGAGTGGTGTGGGAGGGACGTCACTGAATGCATGCGCCATGGGGTGTCGTGAGTCGATTTCGAGGCCGCTGATAATGCTGAGTGCCTCATCTTCTGACAGTGCGGAACCATGCAGCCGCGTACCGATACGGGAGAACTTGCCGGCCGTTAGGGTGCCGGTTTTATCGAAAACCCAGTGCTTCGCTTTGGTAAAGGCCAAGAGATGCGTTGGGTTTAATAACAGAATGCCAGACTGACGGAGGCTTCGAATCGTGACCGTCCAAGCGGTTGGAATTGCGAGCGACAAGGCGCAGGGGCAAGTTACCACGAGCACCGACAGTGCGTACTCAAAGGCTTTCACTGGGTCGGTCGACCACCAAATGGCCAAGGTAAACCCCGAGACACTGAGAACGGCTGCGATGAACCAGCGTATCAAAGGTTCTGTCCAGCGGGATTCTGGCGTGTCCGTGGCCTCGGCTTGACGTGCTAGATGTTCAAGCTTGCCTAGGAAGGCATTCTTTCCGATACGCAGCACCTCTGCAGTGAGTGTAGTCGCGCCATTTACCGAGCCGGCCAGTATCTCATCGCCCGCAGCTAAGGTTTTGGGTTTGAACTCTCCGGTCAGGGCTTGGGTATCGACAGACCCCGATTCTGAGACGAGTTTTAAATCGACAGGAGCCTGTTGTGCGCCGGCGAGTTGAACAATATCACCTGGCTTGAGCCCGGCCACAGGCACTTGCTCAAATGAGCCATCGGCACGTCTTTTGGCGAGCGTCATTGGCAGAGGCCGTGACTCGACAGGCGCATCCAAGACCTGATGACGCGCGTTCATTTCAAGATAGCGTCCAGTTAACAGGAAGAGGGCGAACATCGAGACGGAGTCAAAGTAGACTTCGCCTACTCCCAAGAAGGTGGCCAAAATAGAGGCGCTCCAGGCAAGGCCTAAGGCAAGTGCGACCGGCACATCCATGCCGAGCGTTCGGTTTTTTAGGTCTCGCCATGCTCCGAAAAAGAAGGGCTGTGCGGCATAAAGCATGACCGGGATGGAGACGATTAACGAGACCCATCGCAAAAAACTGCGGTGTTCATCTTCGATGAATGAGGCCTCGCCGACATAGAGGGCGGCGGCAAACATCATCACTTGCATCGTACCCAGGCCGGCGACACCAATGCGCTTGAGCATGCTTCGCCGTTCTTTTTTACGGGCTCGCCGGGCGGTCTCATCAGTCAATACGGTGGCGGTGTAGCCCAAGGAGTCCAGCTGCGTTAGTACTTGAGACAGTTTGATCTGAGAAGGATGCCAGCGTAGGGTCAATGTTTGTCGCCCAAGGTGTGCATGGCTTTGTGTAATCCCCGAATAACTGCCCAATACTCGTTCCATCAGCCAGGTACAGGCCGCACATCGGATTTGAGGAACGGACAGTTCTATCTCGAGGCTGTCGTTACCGAGAGTCAGAGCATGATTCTGTAAAAACTCTGGATCGTCAAAAAGCGTCCAGTGGGTTTGTTCTTCTGGTCGAGGGGAAGGTTGGTCTCGGTAGGCATAAAATGAATCAAGGCCTTGCGCCTGGATCCAATCCAACGCGCCGGCGCAACCATGACAGCATAATGAAACGGTCTCCCGATCGTGGGTTCGGGTCAGTGTCTCATTTGGGGGACAGGGTTCCCCACAATGGAAACAAGGCGTCGGTTCAGGGTGCAATGTGCGTCGGTCCCGCCAAAGGCAGTCCAATGCGTTGCTGAATGCGCCACGTTCCGTCGGGTGCAGTGAGCTCTACAATCCAAGCACCTGGCTTGATCGAGTCGATTGATGCCTGATAGTAGCCAGGTCGAATCGGGGTCAGGGTGAAACTCCGGTCGTCGCGGGCAAATGTTGGGCTTCGGAGAGCACCATCGATTTGATCGACGGGTGCGGCCTGACCAAACTCGAGTTCGACTAACACATCGCCGGTAATTTCATCGATGGTTAAAAGCCCCTCGATTCCAAGGCTCTGTGCCCGGAGATCGCGTTCTTTGTTTTCGTTATAGAGCACGCCTTGGCGATAGTAATCGTCGGTGACCAATCCATCATTGGTTTTGATGGCCACACCAAGCATGGTAAAACCCACGACCATGGCGGTTGCAATGGGTGCCATAAAAATCCAAGGCCAAGGTTCTTTGTACCAGGGGCGCGCTTTGTCTATTGCCATCTGTCGGGTCCGATAAAAGTTGACTCCACTGTCGCAGATGCGTCTGCATCACGACGGGATTCGATCTCGAAAAGCACCGATCTGCGGCTGTCGACCACCAAATCGGGCGCCATTTGCAATTGATAGACCACCACTTTGGTGTGCCCGGCTTCCACGTCCACTTGAGTGGGGCCAACCAAGCGCGCGCCGGGTAAGTTGGCGACCGAGACCTGATAAGAGTCGTTCCAATTGCTCTTATTGAAGATGGAGAGGCTGTAGGTATTTTCAATGTCCCCTTGGATGGTTTCGTTGAAAAGGGCGCCACGATCCCGTGCGATTCGCGCATCAATCGGATTGATGTGAGTGATGGCATAGGTAAAGGCGCCTGCCATAATGGCCATCGCGACCCCATACCCCACCAACCGTGGTCTCAACCAATGCGTTTTTCCGCCCGCTAGCTCGTGCTCGGTGGCATAACGCACCAATCCGCGGTCGTATCCCATTTTGTCCATGACGGAATCACAGGCATCGATGCAGAGAGCGCATTGGATGCATTCGTATTGCAGGCCGTCACGAATATCAATGCCGGTAGGGCAGACTTGAACACAGAGTCCGCAATCAATGCAGTCCCCTTGTGAAGCCGACTCTTGGCCCCGTTTACGGCTCCCTCGGGGTTCGCCACGGTGAACGTCGTACGCCACATTCAGTGTGTCTTTATCAAACATCACAGACTGGAATCGCGCATAAGGGCACATGTGTATGCATACCTTCTCGCGCATAAACCCGGCATTGACGTAGGTCGCTAGGGTGAACAAGGCGATCCACAGATAAGCGCCTAGTGAGGCCTGTCCTGTCCAGTGGTCGACCACCAGCTCTCGTGCGGGAATAAAGTACGCGACAAAGGTAAATCCAGTAGCCCAAGCCACGGCGAACCAGAGCGTGTGTTTAATGGTCTTTTTACGGGCCTTCTGGGCGGATAGAGCGCTTTTGTCTAACTTGATGCGTGCATTGCGATCACCCTCAGCGAACCGTTCGATCCACATAAAAATTTGTGTCCATACGGTTTGCGGACAGGTAAATCCGCACCAAACGCGACCGGCAAACACCGTGACAAAAAACAGGCCGAACGCACAAATGATCAAAAGCCACGACAAAAGCATCAGGTCCTGAGGCCAAAAGGTGGCGCCAAATACGAAGAACTGTCGCTCTGGCAAATTGAACCAGATCATGGGGCGATCGCCCCAGTTCAACCAAGGGAATAGGAAATACATTCCCAATAGAAAAATGCCGGAATACAGGCGGATATTTTGGAAAAAACCCGAGGTGCCCCGCGTATACACACCTTGCTGAGTGAGATACGCGGGCGTGGCGCGATGAGCTAGGCGCTCACCGGCAGACTCTTCGACCTCTACCGTGGGGAT
>CAJXXD010000106.1 GCA_913062835.1 uncultured Gammaproteobacteria bacterium | reverse complement strand
CGCCACAGAACTTCCGCAATATCAGCCATCCCCATGGGCGCACCAGGATGCCCGGAATTCGCCGCCTGTACGGCATCAATACTGAGAAAACGAACTGCGTTGGCAAGCGTCCTGCGGTCGGTCATGAGACGTCCTTTCACTGGTTTGAAAAATCTGAACCGGCATTGTTATGAAACCGAGCCGGAACCACAAGCGATGTGTAGACCACTTACATTGACATATAAAGATATCTTTATACAATTATGTTCGTTATCCATGTGTTCAGGACTTATAAAGCATGACCGAATTGACCTACTTCACCTCCGAGTCTGTGTCTGAGGGCCATCCCGATAAAATGGCAGACCAGATTTCAGACGCCATTTTGGATGCGCTGCTCACGGACGATAAATTTACCCGCGCAGGCATTGAAACCATGGTGAAAACTGGATTGGTGCTGGTCTCCGGTGAAGTCCGTACCGACACGTGGGTCGATATTGAGGACATCATTCGCCAAGTCGTCCTCGACATCGGCTATGACCATTCGTCACTTGGATTCGATGGAAACACTTGTGCGGTCTTAAACGGGATCGGTAAGCAGTCTCAAGACATCGCACAGGGAGTCGACGAAACCGACTTCCACGAACAAGGCGCAGGCGACCAAGGGTTGATGTTCGGCTATGCCACCAATGAAACCGATACGTTAATGCCCGCACCGATCGATCTGGCCCACAAATTGGTGCGCCGCCAGGCGGAAGTTCGCAAAAATGGGGACCTGAAATACCTTCGCCCCGACGCGAAGAGCCAAATCACCTTCGCATACGACGGCGATAAAATCGTAGGCATCGATGCGGTGGTCTTGTCGACTCAGCACGACGAAGACGTCTCACAGGAACAGCTCCACAAAGACGTTCGTGAGCACATCATTGCACCGGTCTTGCCAGAGGCATGGTTAACAGACAAAACCAAATTCCACATCAATCCAACCGGCCGTTTCGTCATCGGCGGTCCTGTGGGCGATGCCGGTTTAACCGGGCGTAAAATCATCGTAGATACCTACGGCGGCATGGCACGCCATGGCGGTGGTGCCTTCTCAGGCAAAGACGCATCCAAAGTAGATCGCTCGGCAGCCTATGCCGCACGCTATGTGGCAAAGAACTTAGTGGCTGCAGGGTTGGCAGACCGATGCGAAGTGCAGGTGTCCTACGCAATTGGCGTCGCTGAACCAACTTCCATTCGGGTGGAAACCTTTGGCACATCTAAACTAACCAACGCCCAGCTGGACCAACTGGTTCGCGCGCACTTTGATTTGCGTCCGCGCGCCATTGCCACCATGCTGGATTTAAATCGCCCGATCTATCGCCCCACTGCGGCCTATGGTCACTTTGGACGCGACGATCTGGACTTAACCTGGGAGCGCACCGATCGCGCTGACGCACTGGCCAAAGCGGCTGCTGCACTGTAAACGAGACTGAAACGAGGGAACCCATGAGCGCACTACCAAACGACGTCTTAAAGGGCGATTACAAGATTAAAGATTTATCACTGGCCGACTGGGGTCGCCGTGAAATCAGCTTGGCTGAGAGCGAAATGCCGGCATTGATGCGGCTTCGTGAAAAGTATGCTGCTGAACAGCCTTTGAAAGGCGCGAAAATCATTGGCTGCATCCACATGACCGTGCAAACCGCTGTCTTGATTGAAACGCTAGTGGCTTTGGGCGCTGAAGTGCGCTGGAGCTCATGCAACATCTTCTCTACCCAAGACGAAGCGGCTGCAGCTATGGTCGCAGCCGGTATCCCAGTCTACGCTTGGAAGGGCCAAACCAACGAAGAGGGCGAATGGTGTATTGAGCAAACCATCCTTAAGGATGGCAAGCCATGGGATGCCAACATGCTGCTCGACGACGGTGGCGACTTGACTGCCATGGTCCATGAGAAATATCCGGAAATGTTGCCTTTGATCAACGGCGTGACCGAAGAGACGACCACGGGCGTGCATCGCTTGTATGAATTGATGGCCAAAGGCGAACTGAAGATTCCTGCGATCAACGTCAATGATGCAGTGACCAAGGCTAAGAACGACAACAAATACGGTTGCCGTCACTCACTGAACGACGCACTAAAGCGCGGCACAGATATGCTGTTGGCCGGTAAGCGCGCACTCGTCATCGGCTACGGTGACGTGGGCAAAGGGTCTGCACAGAGTCTTCGCCAGGAAGGCATGATCGTGCGGGTGACCGAAGCGGATCCGATCTGTGCCATGCAGGCGTGTATGGACGGTTTTGAAGTGGTGAGCCCATACAACCAAGGGGTCAAAACCAAAAACACCGCGGACATTAATACCCGCCTGTTGGAAGACACCGACGTCTTGGTAACGACTACCGGCAACATCGATGTGTGCGACAGCGCGATGCTTCAGTGCCTCAAGAAAGGCGCCATCGTGTGCAACATCGGCCACTTCGATAACGAAATTGACACCGCTTACATGCGCGCCAACTGGCGTTGGTCTGAGGTAAAGCCTCAGGTGCATCAAGTGTTCCGCTCAGAGGCAGCCGACGATTACCTGCTGCTGCTGGCCGAAGGCCGTTTGGTGAACTTGGGTAACGCCACGGGTCACCCATCACGGATCATGGACGGCTCGTTTGCCAACCAAGTCCTAGCCCAAATCGAGATCTACCAGCGTGGTTTTGCCAAGTTGGCTGCTGACCAGAAGCCATCGCAAGTTCGCATCGAAGTGTTGCCAAAACACCTGGATGAAGAAGTCGCACGCTGCATGGTAGAGGGCTTTGGCGGGGTCATGACCCAGCTGACGCAAGAACAAGCCGACTACATCGGCGTGTCTGTCGAAGGCCCTTTCAAGCCTGAGTCATACAAGTACTAAGTGCGTACCGCTCGCCTGTTTGTCGACAATTTACCAGAGACGACAGGCGAGCTCGTTCTGTCCGAGCGAAATCATCACTACTTAAGCCGGGTCCTGAGAGTGCGAACGGGCCATCCGTTGGCGTTGTTCAACGGCCAAGGTTTGACCGCCACCGCCGTGGTATCCACTGTTGAAAAACGACAAACCACTGTCGACATTCAGACCACTGCTCTTGATGAGGACAATCGGCTTCCGGTCACGTTGGCACTTTCTTTAATCAAATCTGACCGGTTCGATTGGGCATTACAAAAAGCCACTGAGCTTGGAGTGTCTCGTATCGTACCGATCATCAGTCGATTCACAGACAGCCCACCGAAAAACGATCGTCTTGAGAAAAAAGAGGCGCATTGGCGCGAAATCGTGGTCAATGCATGTGAGCAATCGGGCCATAACTGGCTTCCTGAGATAGGCCCTGTCACACACTTCGAAGATCTCGAATTGGATGGGAAACAGGCGGTATTCGCACACCCAGGCGTCACCTCCAGCCCATTAGATCCCTCGGAACCCTGTTGGCTGATCATCGGGCCTGAGGGTGGGTTTCATCCTGACGAAGTGGAAGCCTTGATGAAAAAGCAGGTGAAACCCATGGCACTTGGCCCCAGAATACTCAGAGCAGAAACCGCTGCATTGGTAGGCCTTACCCTCTTGGCTAAGGATTACGGGCAGTTTTCATAGAGAGTGCCACGGATGAAGACTTATACCATCGGCTTTTGGATGGACCCAATTGCCACCATCAAACCATACAAAGACACCAGTTTTGCCTTGATGTTAGCCGCCCAGGCGTTAGGCCATCGTGTGATGTATGTGCCTAAAAATGGCCTATCTCTAATCGATGGGCAGCCCTATGCCCGCATGGCGCCCGTGACCGTGGTCGATCAGACCGAAAACTTCGCGACCGTGGGCGAAGAAACGCTGGCCGCGCTAACCACCCTTGATGTGGTCATGATTCGGGTCGATCCACCCTTTGATGGCGAGTATCTGTACGCCACCCAAATTCTTGAGCGGGCCCAAACTCTGGGCGTTCGGGTCGTCAATGACCCGCGCTCAGTCAGAGACTGCAACGAAAAACTGTTCGCCACCGCATTCAGTGAGTGGATGCCAAAAACCCTAGTGTCTTCACGGCACGAAGACATCAAAGCGTTTCAGCAATCGCTCGGTGACGTGATTTTAAAGCCGCTCGATGGCATGGGCGGATCGGGTATTTTTCGGATTACTGCCGACGGCCTGAACTTGGGCGCGGTCCTTGAGACCTTATCACCCGGCCAAAGCCGATTAGTGATGGCGCAGCAATACCGCCCTGAAATCAAGGACGGCGATCGACGGGTACTGGTCTTAAACGGTCAGCCTGTGAACCACGTTCTGGCCCGCATCCCATCGCAAGGCGAGACGCGCGGCAATTTGGCTGCCGGCGGTCGAGGTGTTGCCCTTCCCATCTCAGATAAAGAACGAACCATCGCCGAAGCAGTGGCCCCGTTTTTAAAGTCGCGCGGACTGCTCTTCGTCGGCTTGGACGTGATCGGTGGGCATCTCACCGAAATTAACGTCACCAGCCCAACCTGTATCCGGGAAATTGATGCGCAAACAGGCAGCGATATCGCCTCAGACTTTTTCACTGCACTTTTCGATCACTGAGCTACACTGAAGCCTGAGAAACGGGGAGCATCCATGACCGCCGAGCCAGAAAAAACCGCTGAATTCCACGGGCAGTTTTTAGTTTCGATGCCCGATCTAAAAGATGGGGTCTTTGAATCGTCTTTGGTTCTGATCTGCGAACACAATGACGCGGGTGCCATGGGCTTTATTGTCAACAAGCCCACTGAATTCTCAGTCCGCGATATTTTTGAACAGCTAGGAATCGAGGCGGCCGTCGATCTCGACCCGGATGTCCCTGTCATGAACGGCGGACCGGTCGAACCGCAACGGGGGTTTTTGCTAGTCAATCATCCGATTTGTGAGGATGTGGTTGAAG
>CAJXXD010000105.1 GCA_913062835.1 uncultured Gammaproteobacteria bacterium | reverse complement strand
GAAGATGGTTCAAGCGCCGATCTTCCACGTCAATGCAGACGACGTGGAAGCAGTGAACTTTATCACTCAATTGGCCATGGATTACCGCTACGAGTTCAAAAAAGATATCGTCATTGATTTGATCTGTTACCGTCGTCGTGGCCACAACGAAGCCGATGAGCCGAGTGCGACTCAGCCGTTGATGTACAACCAAATCAAAAAGCAGAAATCGACACGGGCGCTCTATGCTGACCAATTAATTGCCAGTGGTGTATTGACTGCTGAGGCCTCCTCGCAAATGGAAGATGCCTACCGCACAGCACTTGATGCCGGTGAGCCGGTGGTTGCAACTCTGGTTCGCGAACCCGACTCGAAGCTCTTCGTCGACTGGAACCCCTACTTGGGACACCAATGGACCGCTAATGCGGATACCACCTTCCCAATGGAGCGCCTCAAAGAGCTCGGCCAAATGATCAACACAGTGCCTGAAGGCTTTGTGATGCAAAAACAGGTCGAGAAGACCTACGACGATCGGCGAAAGATGGCAGCAGGCACCTTACCTTGTAACTGGGGTTTTGCCGAGACGTTGGCCTATGCAACGTTGCTCGATCAGCAGATCGGTGTGCGCTTTACAGGGCAAGATGTGGGGCGGGGTACCTTCTCTCACCGCCAGGCCACGGTGCATGATCAGAAAACCGGCGAAGCCTACACGCCGCTTCAGCACATCGCACCCGAACAGCCACGGTTCGATTTGTACGATTCATTCTTATCAGAAGAAGCGGTACTGGCGTTTGAGTACGGTTATGCGACCACTGAGCCGCGCAAGCTAACCATCTGGGAAGCTCAGTTTGGCGATTTTGCCAACGGGGCGCAGGTTGTAATTGACCAATTCATTACCTCGGGCGAGTTAAAGTGGGGCCGGCTCTGCGGTTTAACCATGTTGCTGCCCCACGGCTATGAAGGCCAGGGGCCAGAGCACAGTTCTGCGCGTCTCGAACGCTTCCTGCAATTGTGTGCAGAACACAATATCCAGGTGTGTGTTCCGTCGACCCCAGCTCAGGTCTATCACATGCTCCGTCGGCAAGTTATTCGTCCGTTGCGTAAGCCGTTGATCGTGATGAGCCCGAAATCCTTGCTTCGTAAGAAGGAGGCGGTTTCGACTCTGGAAGAGTTGGCGCACGGTCGATTCCAAACCGTGATTCAGGATACAGCCAATTTGGATCCGAAGAAGGTGAAAAAGGTGGTGCTCTGTTCAGGGAAGGTGTACTACGACCTAGAGCAGCATCGCCAAGAAAGCGGTATCACAGATCGTGCAATCTTAAGAATCGAGCAGCTGTATCCATTCCCAGAAGACGACTTGGTTGAAGCGCTTGCACCATACGAAAACATGGAAGAGATGATCTGGTGCCAAGAGGAGCCGATGAATCAAGGCGCCTGGTATCAGAGTCAGCATCACATGCTAAACGCGATGTGGCGACATCTGCCTAACAAATTCTTGCGGTATGCCGGTCGCCCTGCGGCGGCCACGCCCGCTGCGGGTTACATGGCGCTGCATGTCGCACAACAACAATCACTTATTCAAGACGCACTCGAAGGGTAAGGGTCGATCAGTCGACTTTATTAAGGAAAGACAATGGCAATTGAAATTAAAGCTCCACAATTCCCTGAATCAGTTGAAGAGGGATCCATCGCCACCTGGCATAAGCAGCCGGGTGAAGCCGTCAGTCGTGATGAATTGATTGTAGATATTGAGACCGATAAAACCGTCTTGGAAGTGGTTGCACCGGATAACGGCGTGCTTACCGAAGTACTCAAGGGCGAAGGCGACACAGTGCTCTCGCAAGAGGTGATCGCTCGATTTGAAGCAGGCGCCCAAGGCGCCACAGCGCCAGAAGCTCCTGCAGCCTCCCAAGATGAGTCAGCGCCAGTCGCCGCAGTATCTGCAGCGTCTGTTGCTGCCAATCCGGCTGCAAAGAAACTGGCTGATGAAAACAAGCTGGACTTGGCACAAGTCACTGGAACTGGCAAAGACGGTCGAATTCTGAAAGAAGATGTGCAAAATGCATTGAAGGGCGCAACAGCTTCGCCTGCCTCAGCTGCACCCGCGACGGCAGTCGCTCAGGTAGCGCTCGGCGAGCGGGTTGAGAAGCGTGTGCCTATGACACGGCTTCGCGCCACCATTGCTAAGCGATTGCTCGACGCGCAACACAACGCCGCGATGTTAACCACCTTCAATGAAGTCAACATGAAGCCGCTGATGGACATGCGGAGTCAGTACAAAGATCTGTTTGAAAAGACGCACAACGGGACGCGCCTTGGATTTATGGGCTTCTTTGTGAAAGCAGCCGCTGAGGCTTTGAAGCGCTTCCCAGCGGTGAATGCCTCGATCGATGGCTCGGATATTGTGTATCACGGCTACTACGATATCGGCGTTGCAGTTTCGACTGAGCGTGGGCTTGTAGTGCCGGTGCTTCGTGATTGTGATCGGATGTCGATCGCTGAAGTGGAAGGCGGGATTAAGAATTTTGCGGTGGCTGCGAAAGATGGAAAGTTGTCCTTAGATGATATGACCGGCGGCACGTTTACTATCACCAACGGCGGTGTGTTTGGGTCACTCTTATCAACGCCGATTTTGAACCCGCCGCAAACGGCTATTTTGGGTATGCATAAGATTCAAGAGCGTCCGATGGCGGTGAATGGCCAAGTGGTGGTTCTGCCCATGATGTACCTGGCATTGTCATACGATCACCGCATGATCGATGGCAAAGACGCAGTGCAGTTCTTGGTGACCATTAAAGACATGCTGGAAGATCCAGCTCGTATGCTGCTCGACGTATAAAGAGGGAACAACATGAGCCAACAGTTTGATGTCATTGTCATAGGGGCAGGCCCCGGTGGGTATGTTGCGGCGATCCGTGCGGCCCAATTAGGGTTTAAAACGGCCTGCATCGAAAAGTGGATCGGTAAAGACGGTAAGCCCTCATTGGGTGGCACCTGCTTGAACGTGGGCTGCATTCCGTCAAAGGCGCTTTTGGAATCCTCTTATAAGTTTGAAGAAGCTAGTCACGAGCTGGCCACGCACGGAGTGAGCGTGAGCTCGCCAAAGATCGATGTGAGCGCCATGTTAAAGCGCAAAGACAGCATCGTCGCGAATCTGACTGGTGGAATCGGCGGCTTGTTTAAGACCAACGGTGTGACACACCTGGCCGGAACAGGGAAGTTGCTTGCCAACAAGCAAGTTGAATTCACAGGCCACGACGGCAAAACCGAGGTACTGGGTGCTAGCCATGTGATTCTTGCAACCGGCTCTGTGCCGGTGAATATTCCACCCGCACCCCTGAAAGATGATCTGATCGTCGACTCGACCGGTGCGCTCGAGTTTTCATCCGTACCGAAACGTCTTGGCGTGATTGGTGGCGGCGTGATCGGGCTAGAACTTGGCTCAGTCTGGAATCGACTCGGTAGTGAGGTGGTGATATTTGAAGCCTTGGATGAATTCTTATCCGTGGCCGATCAGCAGATTGCCAAAGAATCTCGGAAGATCTTCAGCAAGCAGGGTCTCAACATCATGACCGGGACGCTGGTGAAGGCCACCGAAATCAAAGGGAAAAAAATCCAAGTCACCTACGCCACCAAAGACGGTGAGCAGACAGAGAGCTTCGATAAGCTCATCGTGGCAGTCGGCCGCAAGCCCTTCACAGAAGGCTTATTGGCAGATGGCTGTGGAGTCACGCAAGACGAGCGCGGCTTTATTGAGGTGAACGATGTGTGTGAAACCGTTGTGCCTGGTGTGTATGCGATTGGCGACGTGGTCCGCGGGCCGATGCTGGCTCACAAAGGGTCCGAAGAGGGCGTGATGGTGGCTGAGCGCATCGCCGGCAAGCATGCTCAGGTGAACTACGACACCGTGCCCTCGGTGATTTATACCCATCCAGAAGTGGCTTGGGTTGGAAAAACTGAAGAACAGTTAAAGCAAGCGGGTGTGGAATATAACGTCGGTGTATTCCCGTTTGCCGCGTCAGGCCGTGCGATGGCCGCGAACGAGACTGCAGGCATGGTGAAGATGATCGCTGATAAGGCCACCGATCGCATTCTGGGAGTCCATATTGTCGGCCCAACCGCCGGCGACATGGTGGCCCAGGCGGTGATTGCGATGGAATTTGGTTCGTCTGCCGAAGACATTGCGATGACGATGTTTGCCCATCCGACAGTATCTGAGGCGCTTCATGAGGCTGCTTTAGCAGTCCACGGGCACGCCATTCATATTGCCAACAAGCGCAAGCGCGCTTAATGCAACGTGAGGGCGCCCAACAGGTTCCCTCGCATTTTGATAGTGGCCGGCCACAAGCCGGTCTGTTTTTTGACCTGAGACAAAAGTGACCAAGGTATGAATCTTCACGAATATCAGGGTAAAGCCTTATTCCGCGAATATGGGCTACCCGTTTCACACGGTGTCGCCTGCGACACGACTGACGAAGTACTCGCCGCCGCCAAGCAGATTGGTGGCGACATGTGGGTGGTAAAAGCCCAGGTGCACGCGGGTGGGCGCGGGAAAGCCGGTGGCGTAAAGCTGGTTAAGACCGAAGCCGAAATCCGCGAATTTTGCGAGCGCCACATCGGCAGCCGTTTGGTGACCTATCAGACCGATGCCGACGGCCAGCCTGTATCCAAAATTTTGATCGAAAGCTGCACTGACATTGCCAACGAGTTGTATTTGGGTGCCGTCGTCGACCGCTCAACGCGACGTATTGTGTTCATGGCCTCTACTGAGGGCGGGGTGGAGATCGAGAAGGTCGCGCACGAAACCCCTGAGAAAATCCTGAAAGCAGCGGTTGATCCCTTGGTAGGCGCGCAGCCCTATCAAGCCCGTGAAATCGGCTTCAAATTGGGTCTAAACCCAACGCAA
>CAJXXD010000104.1 GCA_913062835.1 uncultured Gammaproteobacteria bacterium | reverse complement strand
TAGAGTTGGAGAAATATTAGTAGACAAAACCCTAAGCAATAGATTTTATGCTGTATCGCCTGAACTCCAAAGACGTTGGAAAATTTTCAACTGCGGCTTCCGCGTCGAGGAAATTCCTTATTCTAATACTAAAAAACTCATCGCGGATCTATTGTGCGTCGCACCTAATTTAGGTAAAAGGATGGCCGAATTGGCAGACAGAAATTTGATCTGTGGCGCTAGATTGAGGGCGACATGGGAACAAGCACCTAACTCATCTAATCGGATAATATTATCAGACAATGATACCGATATCTTCGGAGTGCCAAGAGTACGGCTCCATTGGATGAAGAAAGAAATCGACCGACAAACCATCCAAAAATCAATGGACATTTTCAACACTTATCTGCAAGACGAAGAAAAAGGGAGGCTACGTCCTGCAGCTTGGCTTACGGACGCTCTGAGTTATCCGTCGGACGACGAAATTGGTGGCCATCATCATATGGGGGGCACACGCATGCATTCTAATCCCCGTTATGGGGTTGTGGATCAAGACTGTAAGGTACATGGAGTAGACAATCTGTACATTTCTGGATCGTCTTTGTTTACAACCGGTGGGCATAATAACCCTACATTACCGATACTTCAGTTGGCTCTTAGACTCGGTGAGCATTTGGCAGGAGCCCCCTGATTTCGGGTTAGCTGATTTTTAGATCAAGAGGCCGACGAAGGGCCATATTATGTCGCGAAATAGTTGTTTAGTGCTCCTACGACCACACCAGTATTTGAAGAACGGGTTCGTGTTTCTGGGGCCGCTGTTCGGGCAGCAATGGGGCCTAATTACCCTAACTGAGGCAATGACGGTCTTTCTGGCCTTCTGCGCAATGGCAAGCGCGGTCTACGTCCTTAATGACCTCATGGACATTGAGGCCGATCGAGCTCACCCAGTAAAGTACGCTCGACCATTACCAAGTGGCAGGATCTCAAAATCGACTGCTAAGCGCACGCTGATCGGACTTTTAGTCGTCGCGATTGTGCTCTCGCTTTTTGTGAATAAGGTGGTCACGTCTCTAGTTTCCAGCTATCTGATTCTTAATATTTTCTATTCATGGCGGCTGAAACATATCGTGATCCTTGATGTGTTTCTCATTTCGGCCGGATTCATGCTCCGCATCCTCGCAGGGACCGCTGGGTTAAGCATCACGCCCTCTGCTTGGCTACTTTTGTGCGGTTTTATGGTGACTCTGTTTCTTGGGTTTGCGAAAAGACGCGCTGAGTTGTTGGCGGCTGGATCTAGCGCCAATGGAGACAATGGTCTCGTTCGACGTGTACTCGATGACTATAATCCTCAGATGTTAGAGCTTTTCATCGCGATAACGGCGGCTTGCACCATTATTGCTTACGGGCTTTATACGGTCTCCCCGAGTACGGTAGCCATCCACGGAACTACCGCCCTTATTTATACGTTACCTTTCGTCGTCTACGGGATATTTCGCTACCTATTCCTACTGCATCGGCACGGCAAAGGAAATGACACCGCCAAGGACCTGCTGCAGGACTATCATCTCCTAACCACGGTGGCTGCATGGCTGGCAAGCACACTATGGATAATACGGTGACACCCGTCGTGGATAATATAAAGGGCTGGCGGCTGAAAGCGCTGACTCTCTCTATTACAGGGGCAACACTGGGATACCTTGCCTTCTCCCTCTGGGGTGGGTGGAGAGATGTGATGGCAGCATTTGCGCAGATTGGGTTTTTCGGCACCCTAATTGCTTTGAGCCTGTCACTACTAAACTACGGGCTGCGATTCGGGCGCTGGCAACTCTATCTAGGGCAGTTGGGTCACCGTGTAGGCTGGGTGCCGAGTTTACGGATTTACCTCTGTGGCTTTGCTTTGACGACGACACCGGGTAAAGCCGGTGAAGCATTTCGAGGCGTGTTGCTCAAGCAACGCGGCGTTCCTCTGCCCAAAACCTTCGCGGCATTCATAAGCGAACGCCTATCAGATCTTCTCGCGGTTGTTTTGCTTGCCCTAGTTGGTCTAGCCCAGTATCCGCAGGGCCACGCGGTAGTGCTGATCGGCATTTTTGGAGTTTTGATCTCTTTCGTCATTCTGTCGAATCAGTCTCTGTCGGATCGCGTCTACCACTGGGCGTGCAGCGGAAAGGGAAGGATTATGGCTCTGATTACTCACACTAGCGAGATGCTGAGTGGCGCAAGACAGTGCCATAAACCGATGCTCCTTAGCGTGGCCACCGTAATCAGCGTCATCGCATGGGGCGCTGAGGCACTCGCTTTCTACTGGGTGCTTGGGTGGATGGAGGCAGAGGTCACGCTCGCTTTTGCTATATTCGTTTACGCGCTTTCAATGCTTGCCGGAGCCCTTAGCTTCCTTCCCGGTGGTTTAGGCAGCGCGGAAGCGGTGATGGTGTCCATGCTTGTTTTGGAAGGCATGACAATGCCGAGCGCAGTTGCAGCGACGATATTCATCAGGCTGGCAACACTCTGGTTTGCTGTACTAATTGGGCTAGTTGCGTTGATCCGCAGCCGTCATGGCGAGACGTTGAGCACAGAGACTCCGGCATGAATTCTCCTCTGTCATGGAATCGATTACCGCGGGTAAGCCCTGACGCAGTCTATCGCTTGACCCAGCGCAGTGCGGATATCCCGTTACATCTGCCGCGGCCGCTACTCGCGTACGGGAATGGCCGCAGCTATGGCGATGTCTGCCTTACTGAGCAAGGAACATTGTTACTAACGCGAGGACTTGATCGATTCATAAGCTTCGATGAACAGAACGGCATTCTGCGTTGCGAAGCGGGTATCACCCTGCAAGAGATTCTAGAGCTCATAGTCCCTCGCGGCTGGTTCCTACCAGTAACGCCTGGTACACGTATGTCTACAGTTGGTGGCGCTGTTTCCAACGATGTACATGGTAAGAATCACCATACTTCTGGGACTTTCTGTCATCACGTTCGATGCCTAGAACTATGGCGCAGCGATGGAAGCATTATCGAGTGTGGTCCTGAAAAGCACCAGCAGTGGTTCGAGGCAACGGTTGGTGGGCTTGGTCTGACAGGACTCATTCGTTGGGTTGAGTTTGGGCTCATACCGATCGAGAATCCTTGGATGTGGGTCGAATCTCGGCGCTTTGCCAATCTGGACGAGTTTTGGACCCTTAATCACCAGCTCGAGAGTCGTTGGCCATACACAGTGGCATGGATTGACTGCCTTGCCAGCGGAAATGCTAGGGGTCGAGGGCTTATCCTTGCCGCTGACCACGCAGCGGCGCGGAACGAACTGCCAAAGTTTAAGGAACGCCGCCGGCGAGTTCCGATTGATCCACCCTTCTCGCTCGTTAATCGCGTTAGCCTGCGCGCTTTGAATGGTCTCTACTATCGACAGCCGATAAAACCACAGGGCGGGCTGACCCACTACGCTCCGTACTTCTACCCGCTGGATACCATCCAGGACTGGAACCGCATATATGGACGGCAGGGTTTCTATCAGTACCAATGCGTGATCCCGCCCCGCGAGGCTGAAGCCGCCACCGCAGCATTACTCGAGACCATTGGCCGACGCGGGGAAGGCTCGTTTCTCGCCGTGCTCAAGACTTTCGGGAACAAATCCTCTCTGGGGATGCTATCGTTCCCACGCGCCGGCACCACCCTGGCACTGGATTTCCCTAACCGAGGCGACAAGACCTTGCGCCTGTTCGAGGAGTTGGATGCCATCGTGAGGGAAGCCGGTGGCGCACTGTACCCCGGCAAGGATGCACGCATGCCGGCGAGCCTCTTCCAATCCGGTTTCCCCCAGTGGGAAGCGTTTTCCAAGTATGTCGATCCCAACTTCTCTTCTGAATTCTGGCGCAGGGTAACTTCGTGAACACTCTTAATCGCGTACTAATATTTGGCGCAACCTCTGCCATTGCCGAACAGACCGCGCGGCAATTAGTCGCCCAGGGCGCCTCTCTGTACTGCGTGGGACGCAATCGCGACAAGTTAATGGCCATAATCGGCGACCTAAGGGCGCGGGCTAGCAGCCAACAGTACATCGACGGCTGCGTGGCTGACCTGACCGACAGTGCTCAGCATCCCAACCTCATCGATGCCGCTGACCACCAATTGGGGGGTATCGATGGCGTATTGATCGCCCACGGCACCCTGCCGGATCAGAAGGCCTGTCAGGCGGACACCTCCCTGACCCGTCAAGAGATAGAGGCCAACGCCCTGAGCGTGATCAACCTGCTAACGCTGCTCGCCAACCGCTTCGAGCAACAGCAGCGCGGCGTGATCGCCGTTATCAGTTCAGTTGCCGGCGACCGGGGCCGGCAGAGCAACTACATCTACGGGGCCGCCAAGGGCATGGTTACCCTGTTCCTTCAGGGGCTGCGTAACCGGCTAGCCAAAGCCAACGTCAATATCGTGACCATCAAGCCCGGCTTCGTCGATACCCCCATGACCGCCGCTTTCGACAAGGGCGGCCCGCTGTGGACCGCGCCCGAGCATATCGCCAAGGGCATAATCAAAGCGATGGAACACGGCAAGGACGAGGTTTACCTGCCCTGGTTCTGGTGGGGTATCATGCTCATCATCAAGCATATCCCTGAGCGCATCTTCAAAAGGATGTCACTATGAGCAAGAATGCCGCCCCCAATGCGCGCGCTGTAACGCTCTCCGACTTCAACGGCATCCTGACGACAGACGATACCCTGATGCCCTTTCTCAACTACACCGTTGCCACATCGACCTGCTGCGCCACGCTCGTCTTGGTCATCCAGTGCTCACTGTCACGGCCTACTTCGGTAAGTTGCTTCGCAACGACTTCACCAAGCCGACTGTGCTTGAAAGTACCTTGTAAATCCCCCCATTTATAACCGGGGCAATAAGTAGAGCTCTTTAGGCAG
>CAJXXD010000103.1 GCA_913062835.1 uncultured Gammaproteobacteria bacterium | reverse complement strand
TACCTCCCGATACCGGACGGTCGTGGAGCCAATCTTCCTCTGCGGCTCCGAAAAGGCGGGTTTCCCCACGACTGCCTTGTTTGCATTGTTTTTCTAAGCGGGGTCTAACACAGATGTTGCCCCTGCACATCAGTCTACACCAAAAGGTGAAGAAAGCACGATGGTTTGTTCTCGATCCGGACCGGTGCTGACAATATCGATCGGCGCACCCACCAGCTCAGACAAACGTTCTATATAGGCCCGCGCCGCTTGAGGCATGGTTGAGAGTTCTGTCATGCCAAAGGTGATGTCTGACCAGCCTGGCAACGTTTCATACACAGGCTCTGCACTCTCGAACTCATCACCACTCGGGAGGTAATCCACCACCTCACCAGATGGCAGTCGATACGCCTTACAAATCTTCACCTCATCAAGCCCGTCGAGTACATCGAGCTTGGTCAAACAAATCCCACTGATTGAGTTCACCTCAATCGCATGACGGACCGCCACGGCGTCAAACCAGCCGCAGCGACGACCGCGGCCTGTGGTGGTCCCGACTTCTTGACCTTTTTCAGCCAAATACTGCCCCACCTCATCGAATAACTCCGTTGGCATCGGTCCCGAACCGACGCGCGTGGCATAGGCTTTGGTGATACCCAAGATCGCATCAATGTAACGGGGACCCAAACCAGAGCCGGTCGCCACACCGCCTGCGGTGGTGTTAGAGCTGGTCACATAAGGGTAGGTGCCGTGATCGATGTCTAAGAGACTGCCTTGGGCTCCTTCAAACAACATCACCTTGCCGTCTTTCCGCGCTCGGTGAATCAAATCCACAGTGTCACAGACTGCCGACTTGAAGTACGAAACCGCCTCTAGGGTCTCCGCGATCATCGCCTCCACATCCACGGGCTCCGCCTTGTAGAGGTGCTCTAGGATAAAATTGTGATAGGTCATCAGCTCACGCACTTTGACCGCAAACCGCTCTGGGTCCATCGCATCGGCCACACGCAATCCGCGCCGCGACACCTTATCTTCGTAAGCCGGACCGATACCGCGTCCTGTTGTCCCGATCTTTGCATCACCGCGCGCGGATTCACGCGCCTGATCGAGCGCCACGTGGACACGCATGATCAACGGGCAGTTGGTCGACACGTGCAGACGATCCACCACAGAATGACCGCGCGCCTCAAGCTTTTTAATCTCAGTCACCAAGGCTTCTGGTGACAGAACCACACCGTTGCCAATCACACAGCGAACGTTTTGTCTGAGAATCCCAGAGGGAATCAAGTGCAACGCCGTTTTCTCTCCGTTAACGACCAACGTATGACCGGCGTTATGACCGCCCTGGTACCGCACCACGTAGTCGACTTTTTCGGTTAACAGATCGACGATCTTTCCTTTACCCTCGTCGCCCCACTGGCTGCCGAGAATCACTATGTTTTGTTGCATGATCTACCCTGACTTAGTTCGCGAGCCGAACTAAGGTTTTTAAATCGGCGCTAAACCCGGTGGCCGGACGCGCCCGTCCAAACGATTCCCCGACGTGGTCGTATCGACCACCTCGGACCAATAGCTGATCCTGTTCAAGCGCATAGACGCCGAACACCAACCCTGTGTGATAGGAAAACCCATGGGTTTCACCGAGGTCGCAATACCACTCGACGGATTCTGCACTGAGGTCTTGCTGCACAGCTTGAATGTCTGAACAGGCCGCACCCAATACCGAGTGGTCTGCCAATGACGCCATAACGTGCTCAAGCGGGCCAAAAGCGTGACGCAAGTTCCCCAAGTGGGGCGCCGCCGCATTTAACTCATCGAGTACACTGGCGTCTTTACGCGCCAAACCGTCAAGGGCCGCCGCTTTCTGTGGCTCAGACAAGTCACTTAACACCGAACGCAATGCGCCTGCGTGTCCAAAATCAATCAGTAACGGCTCGTCGGTAAACAACCGGACCGTATCAATGGCCAACTGAATCACTTCACGGTCAGCCGACAAACTCGGCTCACCAAAAATTTCGGCACCCAATTGAACCGGAGAGCGGCTCGAATCACCGGCCGATGGCATCGCACGCAACACGCTGCCGCAATAACACAACCGGGTCGTCCCATCTTCATTCAGCGAGTGCGCATCAATGCGTGCAGCCTGAGGGGTCATATCTGGACGAATCCCCATCAAACGACCCGAAAGTCGATCGGTGACTACCATGATTTGATCGGCGAGGTCTTGGCCCACACCCGAGGTCAAACTGTCGAGGTATTCAAGCATCGGCGGCATGATGAGGCCGAACTGACGGGAGCGAAACAGATCCAAACACGCGCGCCGACCGTCTTCGATCGCCCAGGCCTCGTCGGGCAAGCACTCCTCTAAGCCATCTGGCAAGATCCAGCTCGGTCTATTCACTTTCCGTCCCTAGAACGCAATCTCAAAGCGCGGAGTGTACCAACACTCAGCGGTCTAGGCACCTGTCGGGGCCGGCAGAAGGTAGGACAAGGCGCTTAAGTCCTGGTATCGCATGACATGGTTTGCACGTGCGGCGACCGCGGGTTTGGCGTGAAACGCCACCCCGGTGCCTGCCGCCAACAACATCGGAATGTCATTCGCTCCGTCACCGACGGCCAGGGTATCGGCCAATGCAAGCCCCATGCCTTCCGCCTCTGACCGAAGTGTGGACTCTTTAACGGCCCCATCAATGACTGGCGGAATCACGCGTCCCGTAACTTGGCCGTCGACACACTCCAGAGGGTTCGACAGCACAAAATCCATCCCTAAACGAGCCTTGAATCGCTCCGCAAAGAACGAGAAGCCACCGGAAACAATGCCTGTCCGAACACCGCCTGCACGAAAGTTGGCCATCAGCACATCCGCCCCGGGCATTAACTGCAGTCTGGCATACACCGATTCGAGCGCAGACTCTGATAGGCCCGCCAACAGCCCCAACCGCTCGGTAAAGCTTTCGACAAAATCCAACTCGCCTCGCATCGCACGCGCGGTAATGGCTGACACCTGAGCACCTAAACCAAACTCAGCCGCGAGCTCATCGATGACTTCGTGCTGGATCAAAGTGGAATCCATATCAAATAAGGCCAACTTGGGGATCGGGCTATTCAGACATAAGACGTCGGTCTGGCAGGCTTCCGCCCATGCCTTAACGTCCGCCTCCGTTGCAGAGGAGTTCAAGATCTCAAAGCAGTCACAACTCGGCGGCACATCCCATTCAGACGCCCGACGATGCAGCACGGTCTGAGTATTTGAGGCCTCAGCGAAGTGCGTTAAAAACGCCGTTTCTTGGGCCGGCTCACTGACAAACCACAGGAGTCTCACGATTCCGGCTCCATTCGATCCACGCGTTGAAAACCGCGCGGTAACAGCTTGCCTCGGCGCGCCCGCTCCCCTAGGAAGTTATCCAAGTCCGAGGGGTTTAAGGTGACATGGCGCTTGCCGGCAAAAACCCGAAGCGCTCTGAGCGGCGGCAACACGGCGATGGCAGTGACCCGATGGCCCTCTGCCAACTGCGCCGCCGGGATTTGTATCAATTTGTTGCCTTTGCCTTTGGCCAACTCAGGCAATTCTGACGCCTCGAAAATCAGCAAGTGGCCGCTCGACACCGCCACAGCAATCCGTGCGAGCTCGATGTCATCAATTAGCACAGGCGGCAATAGAGTGGCCTCACCGACATTGACCACCGATTTACCCGCCTTATTCCGACCGAGAAGATCCCCGTGGCGGCAAATAAATCCGTACCCATGATCGGTCGCCAAGACCCAGCGCGCGCTTTCATCTGCCAGCGCCAATTGCACTGGCTTGGCTCCTGAGGCCATATCGATACGGCCCGAAACCGGCTCACCTTGGCTCCTGGCCGAGGGCAGGGTGTGGGTCGGCAGCGTAAAGGCCCGCCCACTGGTATCAAAGACCACTAAGGGTTGATTGGAACGCCCAAGCGCCGAGGTTAAGAAGCGATCACCTGATTTATAGGAGAGAGCCTCTGGGTCCACATCGTGCCCCTTAGCCGCTCGAATCCAGCCGTTGTCACTCAACACCACCGTGACTGGCTCTGAGGGCATTAGCTGATCTTCGCGGAGTGCACGCGCCTCAGCACGCTGAACAATCGGCGATCGACGTGCGTCCCCATAGGTCTCAGCGTCACGCATCAACTCATCGCGCATAAGGCGCGTCATTTTTTGCCGTGACCCCAAAATGCCCTCAAGGGTTTTGCGCTCTTTTTCAAGCTCTGCTTGTTCTGCCTGGATTTTGACTTCCTCAAGTTTTGCGAGGTGTCGCAACCTGAGGTCTAAAATGGCATTGGCTTGAATCTCACTGAGCCCAAACCGGGACATGAGCTCGGCCTTGGGGTCTTCTTCTTCCCGAATGATCGCGATCACTTCATCAATATTAAGAAACGCCACCATCAAGCCTTCGAGGACATGCAGGCGGTCCATGACCTGATCGAGCCGGTGCGTCAGACGGCGCGTCACGGTTTGACGGCGCCATTCCAGCCACTCGGTCAGAATAGATCGTAAGGGTTTGACCTGGGGCTTTCCGTCGACCCCGATCATGTTCAGATTCACCCGATAGGACTTTTCCAAGTCGGTGGTGGCGAATAAATGCGTCATCACCTCGTCGACTTGAACTCGGTTGGACCGGGGGGTCAGAACCAATCGAATCGGATTTTCATGGTCTGACTCATCGCGCAGGTCCACCAACATTGGCAGTTTTTTCGCCTGCATTTGTGCCGCAATTTGCTCGAGAATCCGTGCAGGGGAGGCTTGGTGCGGGAGCGCATTGATCACAATGTCACCATCCTCTGTCACGTAGGTCGCGCGCATTCGGATCGATCCGTGACCGCTCTCATAAATTTGCTCAAGATCTTTGGGTGAGGAGATGATCTCGGCGGTAGTCGGATAGGAAGGACCCGGTACAAAC
>CAJXXD010000102.1 GCA_913062835.1 uncultured Gammaproteobacteria bacterium | reverse complement strand
ACACGTGCGGCGGCCCCAAAGTCTGTGGTAGTGACGCCATCGGCTGCGACCACAACCGAATCCGTGGGCTCAAGGCCGACCGATCCCAGGGCTTTGGCAAGCTCGGTCAACTCAGGCAGCTTACCGGGGTTGTTTTTCGGTCCACGGAACGTGCCGTATGAAAGATGCACCGAACCTGGGATGTGCGCCTTGGTGTAGGCATCCACATCGCTTCGAATCTCAAGCACCTTCACCTGCCCTTCTTCTAAGAGCGTATCCAGTGTAAACGCGTCAATCACCGGGCTTAGGGTTTGACCCTGAGCCACACTACTCAGTACGACCGCACCGGCCGCGATCCATTTTGTAAAACTGTTCATTCCATCGACTCCTCATCGCAATGGACGCATCCTACGACGGGTCTCAAATATCTAAAAAGAATAATTATTTAAAAGTTTAGAACTTTATGATCTAACGGGTGCGTTGCGTGGGACACACGTGACGCCCCACCGAAAACCCGCGTTTGGCGGCATGCTTGGTCACGCGGCCACTGACCCGAGCCCGCCACATCCGGAAGCTCGAGGACTTCATCTCGTTACGCATCAAGGCGATCACTTGAGGCTCAGTTAACCCGTATGTGGCTTCGATGGCTTCAAAAGGCGTCCGATCCTCCCAAGCCATCTCGATCACTCGACTGACTTCATCTGGTGTCAATTCTGGTGTTTTTTCAGCCATTGCCGTGCTGCCTGTGTCGAACTTGAGCCGACCGACTCGTCACCCGATGCCAACTGAGCGGCCATACTCTTTCCCAACTCAACCCCCCACTGATCGAAGGCATTGATTCCCCAGCATACGCTCTGAACAAACACCTTGTGCTCATAGGCGGCCATCAACGCGCCTAACGCCTCTGGGTTTAACTCCGGCAAGAGCCACAAACTGCTTGGCCGGTTTCCAGGGCACGCCCGATGCGACGCCAAGTGCGAGGCACTCTCGCCATAGACCGCCACACTCTCGGCTTCTGTTTGACCGAAAGCCAACACTTCTGCTTGCGCCAGCGCATGGTCATTCAACATACGATGCGTGGCCAGATCCGTGTCGACTGGATTGGCCGTCACGATGAAGTCAGCCGGTACGATCACGGTGCCCTGATGCAACAACTGATGAAACGCATGCTGTCCGTTGGTACCCACCGCACCCCAGATGACCGGAGCCGTCGGTGTGGTCACAGGCGATCCATCAAGGCTCACCCGCTTCCCATTGGACTCCATCTCAAGCTGCTGCAAATACGCGGGGAAATAAGCCAACCGTTGGGCGTACGGCAGAATCGCGTGCGACTGACAGCCAAACCCGCATCGATACCACACCCCCAAAAGCCCCATCAGCACTGGAATGTTCTCAGCCAAAGGCGCCTCGAGGAAATGGTGATCCATCTCGCGCGCGCCCGCTAACAATCGCTCAAACACAGGAGGACCCAACGCGATCATCAAGACAAGCCCAATACTCGACCACACTGAGAATCGACCGCCCACCCAGTCGGCAAAGTCAAACACCGAGGCTTCAGGGATGCCAAAGTCCAACGCCCGATCTGGACGACTCGATAAGGCAGCGAAATGGTGCGCCACCGCCGCCTCGCCCAAGGCGTCTGCAATCCAGACTTTCAACTTTGATGCATTGTGCAGCGTTTCTTGGGTGCCAAAGCTCTTAGAAGCCACCAATACCAGCGTGGTCTCTGGTGAAAGCTGTTTCATCACATCCGCTGCGTGGGCACCATCGAGATTGGAGATAAAGTGCGCTTTAGGGCCATCTACCCAAGGCGAGAGCGCCTCGGCCACCATCAGAGGACCCAGATCCGAGCCTCCGATGCCGATATTCACCACATCTGTAAATGCGCGACCGCTCGCCCCGACACGGGCGCCGCTTCGGACTGCCTCAGCGAAAGCCACACATCGAGCCCGTTCAGCGGCCGCCTGTGTAATCGCATCCGCTGAAACCCGCGTATGGTCCTCGGGCTGGGCACGGAGTGCCATATGCAGTGCCGCACGATTTTCTGTGACGTTCACGGCTTCCCCCGAGGTTAAGCGCTTCACCGCCGCATCCCAGCCCGCTTCTCGCAAGGCATCGGTCAAGGAAGCCACGACTGGGTCCGTCACCCAGTGCTTGGAGTAATCAAACAACAGCCCACAGGCAGAGACCGACAAGCGCTGGCCCCGATTAACGTCTTGGGCAAAGAATTCACGGAGATCGGGTCGAAAAGATCTCGATAACGACTTGATTTTATGGATAACTTCGGAGGTCATCAGTGAATAATGGGACCGCGACCTGAACCGTCGTCGGCCTCTTCGGCTTCCTCAGGCTCTTCTTCGTAGTCGTCCTCAAACATACCCGCTTGCTCAAGATTTGCCACCAAACCTTCAGGCATTTGCTGATTAAATTCATCGATCAGATCACGCACCACGGTCTGCAATGCTTCGACCGCGATTTGATGATTCTCACGGATGGCGTCGTCTTCAATATCCATTTGCCCGTGCCAGTACAAGCAGGCCGCCATCGCATCGTGAGCCTCATTGGCCACTTGGTCATAAAAGCCTTGGTGCACCCCATCTCGGGTTTCGGCTCGGTAAATCGTGATGGTCAAATCGGCATCGTCGTCCCACGGGCTTAACGTCGCTTGGCGCAAAATCATCCGAACCAAATACAAGCTCGAACGGTGCTCCAAAATACAAATCGCGTCGTCCATCCGTACCGGCACCCCGTCTTCCCGCTCGGCCAAGGACACATACGCTGCCATCACCGGCGCACTCAACCAGGGTGTTTCATCGGCCTCACCCACCAATTGATCGGCTAATAAGCAATGCAGGCATTCTAAATCAGGCGATTTCAGCGCATATTCTGCTTGGAAAATGGTGAGGTCGTCGGTTTGGCCCGCGTGCCGGAAATCCTGGTTAAACAGGGTCACCGGGTGTTCGGTGTGGGGCACATCGTCGAAGAGTTCGAGTGCTTGTAGCATTGCATCCTTCTGGGCTGACGCCATAGTCTTAAGTACATTGAACCAAGAACAAGAAATGAAGAGAACCCATAACCCGTGACAGCCTACTTCATACGCCGCCTGTTGTTGGTAATACCGACCTTTATTGGCATCACATTGCTGGTGTTCACTCTTACACGCCTTGTCCCAGGCGGTCCGATTGAACGCATGATGACAGAAATGCAGCTCGCGCAGGAGGGGGTGCCGGCATTAAACCAAGGCCCAGAACGCGGATCGGTTTTAAATGAAGCGCAATTGGCGAGCCTCAAAGCCTATTACGGCTTCGATCAGCCGGTACTCTCCGCCTATGTCACTTGGCTTGGGAAAGTGATTCAGCTCGACTTAGGTGTCAGCACCCGATACAACGAGTCTGTATGGCAAATCATCGCCGAACGGCTGCCGGTGAGCCTTTATTACGGGCTCACGACCTTGATTCTGACCTATCTGGTGTGCATTCCGCTGGGCATCGCTAAAGCACTAAAGCACGGCGACGGCTTCGATCACACCTCAAGCGCACTGGTCTTCATCGGCTATGCCGTGCCGGGCTACATCGTGGGTATTGCACTACTGACCGGATTCGCCTCAGAACTTGAGTGGTTCCCCCTCGGCGGATTTGTTTCCGAACGCTTTGATGAATTTTCGACCCTTGAGAAAATCAAAGACGTACTGTGGCACTCAGTGCTTCCTCTGATTTCATACATGTTGGGCTCCTTCGCCGTGATGACCTTCATGATGAAGAACTCCTTGATGGATCAATTGGCACAGGATTATGTGCGCACTGCGCTCGCCAAGGGGCTAAGTTTTAACCAAGCCGTGTGGCAGCATGCGGTTCGGAATTCTCTAATCCCCTTGGCCACCCATTTTGGCAACAACATCAGTGTCATATTATCGGGCTCCTTCTTGATCGAGACCGTGTTTAACATCAATGGATTTGGGCTTTTGGGCTACGAGTCGCTCCTCGAACGCGACTACCCTGTGGTCATGGGGATCCTGGTGATTTCGTCGATTCTCTTTTTGATCGGCAATATTTTAAGCGACCTCTGTGTGGCCGCGGTCGACCCGAGGGTGCGATTCGAATGATGCGCCTAGACCCCATCACTGCGGAACGTTTCCGTCGCTTCCGAGGCATCCGTCGGGGCTGGTGGAGCGCACTGATTCTCGCCGCACTGATCGTGCTGTCCTTGGTGGCCGAACTGTTCGTGAATTCACGGGCCCTGGCGGTGCATTATCAAGGCCAAACCTTTTTTCCAACCTACGGAGCTGTAATCCCGGGTACGGTCTTTGGTGAAGACTACGCCTATGAAACCAATTACAAGGCACTCAAAGCCCGGTTTGAGGCCGAAGAGGCAGGGAACTGGGTCATCATGCCACTCATCCCTTACAACCCTTATGAAATCAACACCTACGACGGCGAATTTCCGCCCCATGCGCCGAGTTTTGAGCGAGAACATTTCTTAGGTACAGATGTCGCAGGCCGCGACGTAGCTGCCCGCCTGATTTACGGTTTCCGAATCGCCATATGGTTCAGCCTAGCGCTCCTCGCCACGACCTACGTGATTGGGATCTTATTGGGTTGTCTCATGGGGTACCGCGGCGGTTGGTTTGATCTCGGCGTGCAGCGACTGATCGAGGTATGGAGCAATGTGCCGTTTTTATACATCATCATGATCGTCGCAAGCATTGTGACCCCAGACTTTGGCATGCTTGTCTTTTTGATGGTGCTCTTTGGCTGGATGGGCATGACCTGGTACATGCGAACAGCCACGTATAAAGAAGTGAGTCGCGATTACGTGATGGCCGCCAAAGCGCTCGGTGCCAGTGACTGGCGGATCATTACGCAGCACATCTTGCCCAATACAGTGTCGGTCATCGTGACCTTTATCCCCTTCTCCGTGGCCGGCGGGATCA
>CAJXXD010000101.1 GCA_913062835.1 uncultured Gammaproteobacteria bacterium | reverse complement strand
CCTATCACGTGACAGGCGATGAGAGCGGAATCACCCCAACGACGCCAGCCAATGTGTTGGCCTCGCTCAAAACGACGGCTGAATCATCCGGGCTTTTTTCTGAATCCGTCAGTTTTGACATCGATCCAGAAAATCCATCACAACTGGTCATGAATCCGTTGCGCGATAATGTCGGTCAAATTCAGCTTGAGTCGATCGAGCGAACCAATATTAACGATCAGTCGATTCAGGTTGCGCTGTCTCAGGAGCCAACGCCGGCTCTTCCAGAGCGTGTTGAATTCTTTGAAGCATTGCAAAATGTGTCTGTCATGCTTCGCACTGGCACGCAAGACGAGATCCAGGGCACACTTGATCACCTGGATCAGATGCTCGATATCGTGACGCTGTCTCTTGCCGATATCGGTGCCGAGATGAATTCCATTGATGGTGAGTTGGCGGTGAATGATGATCTTAAGTTACAACTTGAGGCGACACTTGCCGGTCAAGAGGATCTCGATTACGCCACCGCAATTACCGAATTGCAGGCAAAAATGATGTCACTTGAGGCTGCACAGTCCTCATTTGCGAAGATCTCTCAGCTTTCGGTTTTTGATTACATTCGATAGCCGGCGGCAATGATTGTCGGTTTGCCGACAGCGCACCGGCAACACCGGCAATTGCAAAAAATGCACGTTCTTACCGAGTCGCCTCCGCTCTCCTAAAAGGTCTGAAACGCACGCATAATATGCGTTTCACTCATCTTCTGAATCCATTTTTAAAAGTTGGCATAGATATCGCTTAGACCGTCGTGAGGAAATTTTTATCCGATGCGGCAGGGGCCGTAGTCGGCAAATGAGGAGCACTTACTCATGGCACTAACGGTCAATACCAACGTTTCGGCATTGAATGCACAGCGTTCGACACTTGAATCACAAAACGAAATGGCGAGCGCGATGGAGCGTTTGGCATCCGGTAAACGCATTAACAGCGCGCGCGACGATGCAGCAGGTCTTGCAATTGCAGCTCGGATGGAATCGCAAGTTTCGGGTCTTAATCAGGCAGTGCGTAATGCCAACGACGCGATCTCGTTGGTACAGACCGCAGAGGGTGCGTTGCAGGAAACAACGGCGATTCTTCAACGGATCCGTGAACTCTCTATTCAATCGGCCGGTGGTGCTCCCTCAAATGCTGACCGCGTGAACTTGAATAAAGAAGTTGTCCAGTTGCAGGAAGAATTAGCGCGGATTGCGAACACCACTCGTTTCAACGGTGGTTTGCTCCTAAACGGAACCTTTATCGATACGGACTTCCAAATTGGACAGTCCAATAACGAGGAAATCACGGTTTCGATCGGAGACATTCGGCCTGAGCGGATCGGAGCATATACCCAATCGACGGTCAGTAACGTCGGTTTGGTTACGAATGGTGCTTCTTTGTCAGAGATTGATAATGGCGTGAACCAGCAGACGCTGGTCGTTCAAGTGGGTAATGAAGTACCGAGGACCGTCGCTATTAAGAAAGGCGATGACGCACGTGAAATTTCCGATAAATTGAATGAGGCCGGCGCACAGATCAACACCACAGCGGTTACCGAATCCAATGTGTACATTGATGGTCTTGGATCGTTCAGTTTCAAATTGTCGTCAAGCTCTACCCCTGATATCCAAGATGTGATCACAGTCGGTGCGACTGCGGGCTCTCAAGCTGCGTCCTTGGCTGCAGAGATCAACCGTGGTTACTCCGAGCACAACATTTCAGCAACCCTTGAAGTGGATGACAACGGCGTTGAGTACGTGAAGATGGTTCAAGATGATGGTTATGACATCATGATTGAAGACTATGTGACGACGGGCGACTCTTCCATTGATTTTGATCAGGACGGCATTGCAGAGCTGACAGGGGCTTATGGTAAAACGGCAGCCGTTGTGGGCGGATCAATCACCATTGATGCACCGGCGTCTTTTCTGATCTCATCTGACGATGCATCGAATACGATTTTGCAAGGTACTCGGGCAGCACTTGAGGTCACTGGAGTCGAAAATGATCCAGCTGCCTATCAAGACGCGTCATTTGATGTGACTGTCAATGGTGTGACGAAGACGATTAATCTGGCCGCGCCACCCCCTGAAAACCCAACACCTGCAACTCCTGCAGAGCTTACATTTGAATTTACAGCGACCGCACAGACTCAAGGGTCAAGCGGTGCACAGATCGGAGCGATGCGTTATTCGGCGTTCACAGTCGGTACCATCACCGTTGGTGCGGGCGATGATGTCGGTGATGCGACCACGCAATTTTCACTGGATGTGAATGGCGGTGGCGCGAATGATTTTGATATGGCGCAAGCACTGACGGATCTTGGGTATGCGTCGAATGAGAGTGTCCCTGCTACTGACTTTATTCAAGCGATGCAGACCACCATTGATGCCAATACTTATTATTCAGGAAATAACGCAGTCACGGTCTCACTCACAGATGCTGGTCAAATCCAGTTGGATGTTGCCGGAGGTGTTGGATCTATTGCCTTTGCCGAGCACTCATCTCGCGATGCTGCGTCTGGTTCAGCGGCTGACGGGTTAGCAGACACCCTTACAGGCACAGTCCGCAAGGAAGGTGTTGGCGCTGTCGATCTTAATTTGGGCACCGGCGGTGCCACCGAGTCCGTGACAAGCGGTGGTTCGTTAGTTCTTGGATCGCAGGTGAATACGCTCCTTGGAAACGACAATGGCCCGGTTAATCCGTTCGGGATTGACGCAGCCAATGGTCCGACGGCGCCCGATAACGGAATCACCGTGTCAGCGGGCAATACGAATCAGACATTTACCCTGGCAATTAATGGTGGCGCTGAGACAACGATCACAGTGGCTGACGGTACGTACTATGCCATGTCGGATTTGGCGACTGCCGTGCAAGCTGGAATCGATGATTCACCCTTTGCGCAGACAGGTGATTTCCCAATTGTTGTGTCTGCGACCCAAGATGAGAATAACGATTGGGGTCTGACTTTTGAGAGTGCGGATGGGCACAGTATTGAGGTCGGTACAACTGGACTCCTCGGTGCAAATGGACTCGATATTCAGTCACCGAGCACAACCCCGGATATGAGTGCAGGTGCCACTTCGTCTTTCGCCGATGGGAAAATTTCGATTGGAACCATCACGGTTGGGGCGGGGAATGATACCGGTGATTTGACCACGCGTTTCTCGCTGAATGTGAATTCAGGCGGTGCCGAAGATTTCGATATGGCGCAAGCGCTGACAGACTTAGGCTATGCTTCATCAGGTGCTGTATCGGCAGATGATTTTGTCAGTGCCATGCAAACAACGATTGATGCCAACCCCTATTTCGCGGGCGACAATGCCGTCACGGTATCGATCACTGACGAGGGTCTGATTCGGTTGGATGTTGCCGGTGGTGCGGGAACAGTCGTCTTTGCCGAGCACAGCGCAACTGGTGCGAATAATGGTCTGGCTGAGACGTTGACCGGAACAGTCGTAAACTCTGATCAGACAGGAACGGCTCTCACAGCAGGTCAGGCGACTGAGTCGGGTTCTGGTGGCTTTTTGATTCTCGGCTCGACCGCGAATACAGCAATTATCGCGAATGGGAATGACGCGGACCACGATGTGTCAGCAGGGGCGGGTAACGATGGTGCCTACGTCAAGCCATTCGGAATCGAACCCCTGGTCATTGATGGCTCGAACCAAACACTAACCATCTCGATCAATTCAGAAAGCCCCACTAATCTGACGATTCCGGATGGAACCTATTTCAATATGGAGTCCATTGCGGCTGCCGTTCAGACTGAAATTGATAACAGTCCGCAGTTATCCAATCGGCTGACAGTGACATCGGTCCAAAGCTCGGCAGATGATTCGTTTGGTTTGTCATTCTCAAACCCGAATGGTTATCAGGTCGATTTGTACGGAGACTTTGTCTCTGGGTCGATGGAGGTCACAAATGTGACAGATGGTTCCTTTGATGCGGGTGGGGCAGTTTTGTCGGCCGCTAACCCAATTCAGATCGCCGAAGTCACCGGAGCTCCTGCGGGACCGGCTGCTTTCAGAAGTACAGTGGATGCAGGTGCGTTTGCAAATGGGATCGATCTGTCTGAAGACAACGAAATCACGATTGAGGTGATGGATAACGAAACTGGCAATATCGTGACTAAAACAGTGGCCCTTGAATCCGAGGCCACATCGGTTTCCTTTGCTGATTACATGAGTTTCCTCGAATCGGCAGGGAACACAA
This sequence comes from uncultured Gammaproteobacteria bacterium, assembly GCA_913062835.1. Lineage (GTDB taxonomy): Bacteria > Pseudomonadota > Gammaproteobacteria > Pseudomonadales > Litorivicinaceae > HIMB30. Next base: position 706 of record CAJXXD010000101.1, on the reverse strand, counting down.
ACTTTCTCGATGAGGGATATACCTTTGCATCAAGTGGATCGGACACCACGTTCGCACTGACATTTGAGCCCGCAGGTGATTACACAGTGTCCTTCGGCGGCGCGTCAGTCACGCAAGCATTTGGCGGTCCTGTGACAGCAACTGGTGAGCCATCAAATATGGATGGGCTCACGTTTGAGTCAATGGACGATGTGGTTAATGAATTAAATGCACAGCTCGCAGCGAATGACATCGATATGGTCGCGACCTACAGCCGCGGTGGGGATGCCTTCAATTTCTTGGTTACAGGCGGGCCGGCGGATCAATCCAGTACGATTGCGTTGTCTGGAGATGATCTCGTTGATCTTGGATTCACGGGTACGCTTGAGGCCATTGGTGGTGGCGTCCACAAAGCCGAAGAAGTGCGTTACGTCTCTCAGATTGACATTTCCACACGCGAGTCGGCGAAGCTTGCCATGACGGTTGTGGACGCAGCACTTGAGACATTGGCCGGCGTGCGAGGTGGATTGGGTGCTGTGGCGAACCGACTTGAGTCCACGATTTCGAATCTGATGAATATCTCAGAAAATACGTCTGCGGCCATGTCTCGTGTGATGGACGCCGATTTCGCACAGGAATCGACGCGGTTGGCACGAGCACAGATCCTACAAGAAGCTTCGGTTGCAATGCTTGCACAAGCAAACCAGTCGGCACAGGCGGTCCTTCA
>CAJXXD010000100.1 GCA_913062835.1 uncultured Gammaproteobacteria bacterium | reverse complement strand
GCTGCTCTCCGGCTTCTTCTTCGCCCACAAGGTCGGCCAGATTCTTACCGTGCGTTCCCAGGCCGACGCCGAAGGACGGCTTCGGGCTTACACGGTGCTTGGGCAGGTGTTCTTCGCCAGCGCCGACCGCTTCGTGAACGCCTTCGACTACAAGGAAGTGATTGATGGGGTGCGCATCGATGTGAGTCGCGCCCACTTCTGGGACATCACCGCCGTCAGCGCCCTGGATAAGGTGGTGATGAAGTTTCGGCGAGAAGGTGCAGAGGTTGATGTGATTGGTCTGAATGCAGCCAGTCGGACGCTTGTTGATCGCTTTGGATTGCACGACAAGTCAGATATTGTCGACTTGCTAGAAGGTCACTAAAGGAGCGCTCCATGACACAAATTATCGCCTGTGTGGATGGCTCAGCCGCCACGCCGTCAGTGGCGCGAGCCGGTCATTGGCTGGCTAATCGGTATGAGTCACCTTTGGTGTTTCTGCATGCATTGGAGCAGCCAGATGTACCGGTTTGGCAGGATGCATCTGGCGCGATAGGTTTGGGTGCCCAAGAAGGGCTTCTCAGTCAGCTGGTTGAGCTTGAGGCGACACGCGCACAGTTGGCCCTGCGCCAAGGGCAAGCATTTTTAGCCCACTTGCAAGCGGAAGCGGAGGCCGCTGGTGTGGCATCCGTTGCAGTACTGCAGCGTCATGGGGCGTTGTTAGATGTTTTGGCTGAGCAAGTGTCCGATACGGATGTGACTGTGCTAGGCCGCTGCGGTGCCTCGCATGAGGCCTTTGAGGGTGTGATCGGAAGCCACATTGAGAGTGTGATTCGAACCACCGCACAGCCTGTTCTCTTGGTGGCGGAAGACTTCCAGGCCCCGGACACTATTTTGTTGGCCTACGATGGCAGCGATACGGCTGAAAAAGCATTGCGTTGGATTATTGAAACGCCAGTGATGGCGGGGACGCATTGTCATGTCGTGGGTGTGTGTAATGACGGTGGGCTTGGGGCTTGTATTCAGCGGGCCGAACGCGATTTGGCTGCCGCCGGATTTCATGCACAATCGGCGACGGTAGCGGCTGACGAGCCCTGGCAGGGTGTGGTTGAGTATCAGAAAGCGAACCGTATTGATCTCACGGTGATGGGCGCCTTTGGCCACTCTAGGATCCGCCAGTTCTTGCTGGGCAGCCAAACGACCCAGCTGCTGAAGCACTCAATGACGCCTTTGTTCTTGATCCGCTAACGCTAAAAGAGCTGCCGCACCCTAAAGTGCGGACAACTCAGCGGAGCTGTAGGGTATCAAATCTCACGTCTTGGGGTTAGCCATTGAATAACCGAAACGGACGCGGCCCTCTGAAACTCGCCATAATTATGCTCCCGACAGCCATGGCCATAAACCATAGGAGGGTCCAGCCCGGAATCGATAATCCTAAAAATGTCCATTGCACTTCGGCGCAACTTCCAGAGCCCATCAACAGCGTTTGTAGCGTGTCCGAGAACGGGAATCGTTCCAGCATAAAGTAAATATCAGGACCGCAAGCGGGCACTTGGTCAGGAGGTAGCGACTGCAGCCATACCTGTCGTCCGGCAAGCCAAATACCCAAAACTGAACCGAGTCCTGCGAGCCCTGCAAACCAGATTTTGAGGCGATAGGCTGGCAATAGGTATAAGAGGGACGCGATTCCGATGACAACAAAGGCCCCGCGCTGGGCCAGACATAGCGCGCAAGGCACCAGGCCAGACTGATATTCCATGTACAGTGCTGTACCAAGCAGCCCTGCGCAACTCACGGCGGTGATCCAGGCAATGACTTTACCTAGCCGCACGGATGTGTCTCCAGTTGAAGTCCGTTTTCAAAAGGCTGAGAGTGGAAAAGCATAGACCCTGTTATTTCTCTTTATCTTTCTTTGCTTTTTTAGAAATCTCAGGTCCTGAGTAGGATTCAACACCCAGAGTCAGCGCATAACATGCCAGTTCAATCGCCTTGGGAATTTCGAAAGGGTCACCGTTGCGCTCCCCTTTCTCATAATACTGAATGATTCGCGATTTACATCCGAGGTGCTTCGCGGCCTCTTTTTGGGTCCACTTCATGGACTTCCGCCATGCTTTAAACTCTGAAGGCTTCATCGGCTCTATTCCTTAGTACCTTCATGAGTATACGTGGGCTTCTGAGGATCACCAAGTTCCATTGCCCCGAACTGCGTAGCTCGGACAACCCAATACAGCACGAGCGCATTACAAAGGTGCCACATAAAATGGGTCCCAATCGGGATTGCGCCGCAGAGCGGTAAATCCAGAGTTCTAAATGTCAGCGAAATGGGGAACAGCGCTGTCGCGTTTACAAGTGCGGTACGTCCTGGCCCAGGGGTGTGCAAGAACGCTGCGGTCGCCAAGAAAAACCAAGCCGGAATATAACTTGCAGAACCCTGGAGCAGTCCGCGTGGCACTGCGGCTGATAGCCCTAAAAACACAACTAACGCGAGGGCCGCACCCCATCGAGGCCAGTGAAGGCTTTTGTGATAGAGAAGCCAAATCGCACTCAAGATAAAAAGCTGGATTGGAATGACATCCATCCAAAGTGTAAGGCGGGTCGCAAAGGCATGAAAAGCGGCGGATCCGAGCCCAATGGCCGTTAGAAGTCCAATCAGCACGAGGCTTCGATTTTGGCCTTTGGGCTGGCTGTAGAGGATCCAGGCGGCAATAAGAAATGCGACATTACTGATGAGGCCCAGCGGCTCATCAAAGACCCAGGCCGTCACTCGTTCACAATACAGGTCTATCTCTGGCGGCATGCGCATGATCCGAGTCCTTGTTGATAGCCTAGGGTCTACCTGAGGAATTGGCTTTCCACAAGTCATTTGAGCATTTGCGCGTCAGTCGATCTCTGCGGTTTAGAGTGAATTTTTCTCATCATGGTTTATATAAATATTATAAACCTCTGTTTTAATGGGATATTTTATAAATGACTAAAAATTACACAACGGTAATTGTCCCGCATTTGGTGCGGGCTCTACTGCCTTGCCATAAATTTATCCAATTAGTTATCCACAGCTTCTTTGGACAACCGATTTGTCAACCGATGGCCGATAATTTTTTAAATCGCATTGAAACATGCGCTGAATTCCGCACTATGTATCGGGTAATGACAATAAAGGAATCCCCATGCTTGATTTGAAAACAGCCAATGCAATTGTTAACCACATCATCGACGCAGCCGCGAAGCGCGACGCCCTGAAGCCAATGACCGCAGTGGTCATCGATGCTGGCGGTGCCGTCATCTGTTCACAACGCCAAGACGGCGCTTCTCCGATTCGAGTCGATTTGGCAAAAGGGAAGGCCCATGGCGCGGTGATGATGGGCTTGTCGAGTCGCAAGCTCGGTGAGCGTGCGGAGCAGCAACCCTATTTCGTTCAAGCCATCAATGCGTTATGCGATGGGTCATTAGTGCCTGTGGCCGGGGGTGTTTTGATCCGCGATGCCGCAGGTGCTGTGATCGGTGCGGTCGTTGTGACAGGGGATACCTCGGACAACGACGAAGAGTTGGCCGTCGCTGCGGTGAAGTCAGTCAACCTAACGCCGGATGCCTAACGATCTGAATGTCGATTCCCCTGCAAGTTGCCCGAGTGGCAGACTGCTCCAGCGATCGGTCTAAACGGTACCGTTTAGGCCGATTTTGGGGTGAGGGGCCGGTGGCGTGTGTGATTGGCCTGAATCCCTCTAAGGCAAATGAGGCTTCCGATGATGCGACCAATCGGCGCCTGATGGGGTTGCTGTCGGCACAGGGGTTCGATGGGTATTGGCTCGTCAATTTGCTGCCTGACGTGCAGACCGATCCCAGGCAAGTGCAGTTTTCGCGTCGGAGGCTGTCTGTAAAAAACCGCCGCGCGATCCACGGCGCAATGGCTAGGTCGCAAATAACCATTGTGGCTTGGGGGCATTGGGGCGCGCACATTGCGTTTAGACACCAAGTGCTCGGCTTAGCTGACGAGACATGGTGCTTCGGTGTGACCGCGGGGGGTGAGCCTCGTCATCCCCTGTATTTACCCAATCATAGTACGCTCGTTCGTTATACGTGATCGGGTGTTTCACTGGTTTTGTCGGCATCTTGACCCAGGTAAATCACCTGAGGCTTTGGCGCGGATTGACGGCCCTCGGGTGAGTTATCGAGCTCGTTCCACCACGCAATGAATTCATCGCGAGTGAGCTGGTGCGGAATGGACCGCTTGTTCTGCGTATCGGTAGTCATCACTTTCTCCGGGTTTGAGTCAGTGACGTTCCTTGTCGTGGGCTACCACCTTGGTCGAATAATCCTGACAGAATTGGTCCTATTTGCAAGCCCTATTACCATGTCATGTTGTGAGGTCTCTGGCGGGCAGGATAGGTGAAACGAAATGGAGCTGATTGGACATCGAGGGTGCGCACACTGGGTGGCGGAGAACTCATTGGCAGGGGTCCATTTTTCGGCGGATACCGGGTTGGCTGCCATTGAGTGTGATGTCACGGTAGCTGCCGATGGCGTGCCGGTGGTCTTTCACGACAGAAGTCTAAACCGGATGACAGGGGTGTCAGGCGATGTGACGGCACTCTCGAGTGACGCTTTGGCAACATGGCCGCTTCGCTTTCAGGGTGCGTTGACTGATCAGCGTATTCCAACGGCCTTCGATTATTTTTCGGCCGTTGCCCAACGGTCACTCTTTTTACATTTGGAAATCAAAGATCATGAGCAAAACCTTGAGCGGTTGGTGCCTCCGATTCTAGACGCGCTATCAGCCTCCAAGTTGTCGGCCGAGCAGGTCCGGGTGTCTTCGTTTTCTTGGCGGATACTAGAGGCGGTGCATGCCTTGGCGCCTGAGTTGAGCTTGGGTTGGGCGAGCACGGTGTGGTCGGATAACTTTAGAGCTAGGCTCGAGCAGCTGCCGATTGATTCAGTCCATCTCGACCACGAGGCATTTACGGCAGGACAGGCGG
>CAJXXD010000099.1 GCA_913062835.1 uncultured Gammaproteobacteria bacterium | reverse complement strand
ACGCGCTCAGCCATCTTGATATCAACATCCATGCCGTTATGAGAGAGGAGGACAACGGCGTCGGGTTGCTCGTCACCACGGATCTGTTCAACAAGCTCTGCCATGTCAGGCTCGCGGAGCCCGAATGACCAATCAGGGAAGAATTCAGGCGGGTTGGCGTTGGCCGTTCGGGGGAAGGCTTGGCCGACGACGGCGATTCGGGCGCCATTGATTTCTTTCATCACATAGGGCTGGAACGCGTGCCCGGAATCCTCATCGTAAAGGCCGCGACCGTCAAATTGTTCAACCAGCGCCGGGTATTCATCGCTAAACAGAGAGTCCTCTAGCACGCGTACGTTCTGGCCAATAAAGTCACCTTGGAACAGTGCGACGTTTGAGAGTACTTCGGCTTCTCGATAGGTAAATTCCCAGTGTCCGACCATGACATCTAAGCCCAAGATGTTTGAAGCCTCCACCATGTCGACCCCGCGGGTCCATAACGAAGTGGCAGATCCTTGCCACAAATCACCGCCGTCGATGGTCAGGGTGTTTTGTTTGCCGCCCGCTTGTTCACGAAGGCGGTCAAGCAATGTCTTAAGCTGCGCGAATCCCCCAGTTTTACCGTAGGTGCGAGCCGCGTTTAAGAAATTAAGATAGGTATAGGCATAGGCTTCAGCGGTGTCCTCATCGAGACCGGCTTCTTGAAGCAACCGTTTGCCAACGGTGTGAGGGGGGCGACCATAGGCTTCACCCACGCCCAAATTCACGTTGGGCTCTCTGAAATAAATGGGGAATAGCTGGCCGTGTACGTCAGTAATATGGAGGATCCGCGCATCACCGTTTAATGGTTTGTCATAGAAACCCTCAGGTGCGTTTGAGCTGGCAAAAGCATGGCGTCCATATAAAGCAGGTAAGGAACCTGCGGCCGCTGTGGCAGCCAAAACTTTCAGGAATTGGCGACGATCTATGGTGGTCATGTACATCCTTATTGTAGGTGTGGGTCTTTGGCTTGAGTGCAGACACGGTGTGGTACCATCGCGTTGCACTCTATTAAACGCAAGTTATCCAATCTTTTGAAAACACGCATTCTTCAACTGATCATATTCTTAACAGTTATAAGCTTAGGTGTAACAGCTCGCGCCGACGTTGTGAAGCCTGCTTTGGTGGAAATCAGCGTCTTTACGGACGAGCGCGTGGAGATCGAAATTCGTACCAGCCTCGAGGCGTTGCTCACCGGGATCAATGCGCGATTCCGAAATACCACCGAGTCTCCCAATGCAGAGGCCTATGATCGCCTTCGCAATTTGTCCCCTACGGATTTGAAAAGCGTGTTCGAAACCTTCCATTCAGAGCTCTTAGACGGTCTCTGGTTGAAAGGGGATGGACAAGATATCGCCTTAACAATCACCAACGTCGAGGTCGGCCCGATTGGCTACACGCAAGTCCCTAGGCCTTCGATTATTTATCTGAGTGGCACACTGTCTCGCTCGGTTGAATCGTTGCAGTGGTATTACTCGGCTAAATTTAGCGAACAGGCCGTCCGCGTTCGTCAGGTAGATTTGCTCAATGAGCGGTGGCATTGGTCGCCTCATCAGTGGATTCGTGACGATATCCCTATGACACCGGTGTCTTTGACAGAGGTTTTTACAGCACCTAAATGGACGGACACGGCGTGGACCTACGGGGAAGCGGGGTTCATTCATATCCTGCCTCGAGGGCTTGATCACATTCTGTTTATCCTGGGTATTTTTCTGATTTCGATGAAATTAAGGCCTCTCTTTTGGCAAGTGACCATGTTCACGGTGGCGCATTCTTTGACCCTGACTCTTGGTGTGCTTGGGTGGGTCAACTTACCTCCTCAGTGGGTTGAGCCACTGATTGCATTGTCGATCGCCTATGTGGCGATTGAAAATTTGTTTGCGCACAGACTGAGTCGGCTCCGATTGCCTGTTGTCTTTCTGTTTGGGCTTTTGCACGGGCTTGGGTTTGCCGAAACCTTAACGGCCTTTGGTCTTCCGAAAGAATCCTTCATTTGGGCGCTTCTGTGGTTCAACGTGGGCGTGGAAGCAGGGCAGGTCGCCTTGCTGGTCATGGCCTTTTTCACCTTAACGGTGTGGTTTCGATCCGAGCGCCTCTATCGCCATTGGGTCGTTATCCCAGGTTCGCTCGCAGTCGGTGGAATCGGAGCCTATTGGTTTGTTGAGCGTCTGAGTGCCGCAATCACCGGCTAGCCGCCATCGATTTCAGACGCTCCTCAATGGCATACCCATAGAATTCAATGGCGCCGGGTATGCCGTAACTTGGCTCCGCCATTGGACGACCTGTCGCATCCAAATACAGCAGTGTAGGTGTGCCAAACGCCTGATAGCGAGTGGCAAATGCACGCGCACTGACCGCGGCCCCATCAAAATCTATGATTTGGGGGTTGGTGCCGATATCCACCTCGGTGAACCGAATCGAGTCTTCAAACAGGCGGGACGCGCGCAAAGGCCCGAGTACGTCACGCTCCAACAGGGCGCAATAACTGCAATCTTCTTGGGTCACCATCACCAGCCAAGGCCGGTCTGGCTCACGCGTGAAATCGGGTGATTCAGGCGGAACAGCCCAAGCGCAGGCCGTCCAAAGACTGATAACGACCCAACCCCAGCGTCTCATCACATCTCCACCGCATCTACGATGGTGAGAGCCACATCGTCCGCATAGAGATCGCGGAAGAAATGGTCTGCACCCTCCAACATCACCAGCTGGACTTGATCGTTTAGTGCACCTTCGGCTTCAAGCTTGGCGGGCAGATCTGCCACTACATCGTCCTCAGACCCAGCGACGATCCAGACAGGAATGTCGACCGACTTCAAATTATGGACCGTGTCTCGCTCGTCGCGTGTTTCGTAATAGTCAACGAATGAGGCGGCTGCCACCTTTGCGTTTTCACAATACACAAAGCCCGGCACAGTCATCACAGTCTCAGCCGAGAGGCTTTTCGCTTCGCTTAAAAGCGTCGCCAGGTCGGCATTAAAACGAGTCGCGTAGGAGGGCGCAGTCTGAGTACTGTCGTAGGTAGCGGGAGCGATCAGAACCGCCGCGGTCACTTCTGCAGGGGTATTGTCAGCTAGGTAGGCGGACAGTTGTGCGCCACCCCGACTGTGTGCGCTGACCACGATCTTGCTATAGCCCTGATCGGTCAGATATTGCACCCACTGAGCCACTTCAGCTTTTGCGTCGGAATCTTTGTGGGTGTGGGTAATTCCACAATCGAGCATGCCCTCACGACCGGGCAGTTGATACGACAAGTTAGGCGCCAACACCGGATAACCGTAATCTTCGCTGACCAGAGTGGAGATGGTCTCGATGATTTCCATTCGATTGTGAGCCAGTGTTCCGTGTAGCAACAAAACCGCAGTGTCACCGTCCGCGGCATAGAAATCTGCATCAAGGCCATTATGAGTCACAGGGGTTTGTGCCCAGGCGGTCGAGGTTGCCATGAGTGAGGCGGCGAACAAGCCGGATACCAAAGCTTTCACAGATTAATGTCCTTATTTTTAAAATTTGCCGTTAAAGTGTGCGACGCAAGACCAAAAAGCTCAATAGCTTCTGTGGGGTTGATGTGGATCTATTGAGATCACAGTGTCTGACGCAATAGTGTTCCCAACCACCGAGGCAGGGTAGGATGAGCGCTCGCTGGTTAGGTGTGAGCCGATAGTTTTATAATGGAGTCTTGTTGAGGCTCGTGAAACGAGGAATAGTTGAAATGAAGAAGTGGTTAGTGGCAGCAGCAGCTGTCGTAGTAAGTTCTGCTGGGTTTGCTGCAGGGAATGCCGATGCCGGCAAGGGAAAGGTCGCGGTCTGTGCGAGCTGTCATGGTGCCAACGGCATTGCTATGGTGCCTACTTATCCGAACCTCGCAGGCCAAAATGCGGCTTATATTGAGGGGGCATTAAAGGCTTATAAAACACAAGAGCGAAAGGGTTATCAGGCGGCAATTATGTATGGCATGGCTGCCCCTTTGTCTGATCAGGATATTGCAGATATCGCAGCCTACTACGCCAGCCTGAAGTGAGATCACGCACAATAAGAGCGGCTCTTCGGGTCGCTTTTTTTAGTAGTGTATTGTCGTCGATACCTCTATTGGCGGCGGAATCAAACTTTGACCCGGACACTGGCCTTCGGATTCATCATTACACAGACCCCGTGCCGGATTCTGTTCCTGGTGGAGTGACGCTGTCCACAGACGACGTGGCCTCACTGATTGCCTCTACCTCAGTTGTACTCCTTGATGTGCTGTCGATAAATAACGTGCGCTACGATGAGCTGGACGGGACGTGGCCGGAGTTCCCACCGAGACAACACATTAAGAATAGCCTTTGGTTGCCGAACGTGGGCTATGGCAAGCCCTCATCCGATATGCTTCAGTACTTATTGAAACAGACTGCTAAAGCCACCAACAACAACCGTGAGCATCCAATACTGGTCTACTGTATTTCAGATTGCTGGATGGGTTGGAACGCGGTGCAACACCTAGCCAAAGCAGGCTACGAGAATCTGTATTGGTTTCCTGAGGGGACCGATGGCTGGATAGAGGCTGGCTTGCCGTTGGTGGATGCTGAGCCCGTACCCGTCGATTTGGAGTAAGGATTTGATATGCAACCGTTGTTAAGTCTCGAGGAAGCGTTCGAGCGGGTTTCGCTCGTTGCCTCGAAGCGTCCATTAGATAGTGTGACACTGCCGTTAACCGAAGCGGTCGGTCATGTGCTCGCCGAAGACGCCGTGGCGGAACTTTCCATTCCACCCTTCAACAATTCAGCCCGCGATGGTTTCGTGGTGAGTAACGATGTAGACGCAGGGGATGCCTTTTTTGAGGTCCAAGGCGAGATTCGAGCGGGCGATTCAGTTGAGCACGCCGATCAAATTGCACCTCAAGTCGCGCGCATCATGACCGGAGGCCCAGTGCCTGATTGGGCGGCGGCTGTGGTAATG
>CAJXXD010000098.1 GCA_913062835.1 uncultured Gammaproteobacteria bacterium | reverse complement strand
TAAGGGATCGTCGGCCAAAACCGTCTCAATCCCTGTGATCACGGCACCGACACGGGCCCGTAGGCGCTGAACATCTGCACGCGCCGCAGGGGCAGTAATCCATTTTGATTCGCCATCGGCCATTGCCGTCCGGCCATCCAAACTCGCCGCACTTTTCAAAAAGATCCAAGGCCGTTGCGCGGTCATGCGTGTTACAAAACCGGGATTCAGAGCGCGGGCTTCTTCAGACAACAACCCGACCTCAACCGATAGACCCGCGGCTTTCAGCCGCGCCAGGCCTTGACCGGACACCTGAGGATTAGGGTCTTCCATGGCCGCCACCACACGAGCCACCCCAGCCGATACCAATGCATCGGCACACGGCGGTGTCTTGCCCTGATGCGAACAAGGCTCCAGCGTCACGTAACAGGTAGCACCTGCCAGTGAATCGGCACTCAGCCCGGCCATGGCTTCAATTTCTGCATGGGGTTGGCCGGGTGCGCGATGGAATCCTTCACCCAGCAATCGCCCGTCTTTGACCAGCACACACCCCACCCGAGGATTTTCCCGTGTGGTGTACAACCCACGGTCAGCGAGCTCGAGCGCACGCTGCATCCATTGGCGATCGGCGTCGGACCACTCACTCATCAGACAACCGCTCAATTTCCCCAATAAATTCCGTCACGTCACTGAAACTCCGATACACCGAAGCAAACCGCACATAGGCCACCTGATCGAGCGCCCTCAGCTCTCGCATCACATGCTCCCCAATGCGGCGCGACTCAACTTCTTTATCGGTCTCGTTTTGCAACGCCCGTTTAATACGCTGGATACACGCATCAATCTGCACCGTACTGACCGGGCGTTTTTCCAGGGCGCGGGTGAGGCCTCGACGCAATTTCTCTTCGTCAAAGTTCTCTCGCTGCCCATTGCTTTTAACCACTCGAGGCATCACCAGCTCAGCCGATTCATAGGTGGAAAATCGTTGGTCGCACTCCGGGCAGACCCGACGACGGCGGATTTGAGCGCCTTCGGCGTGGAGTCTGGAATCGATCACCTTGGTATCCAAGGCTTGGCAAAAGGGACATCGCATTACACACGCTCCTCATACGCTCGGGCGCTCAGCGCGCCCCGCTGACGCTGCAGATCAAACAGCAACACCCCGGTCGCCACGCTGACGTTCAGACTTTCAATTTGACCGCACATAGGAATCGCCACCAAGGCATCACAGACCTCTCGCGTTAACCGGCGAAGTCCTGTTCCCTCAGCACCCATCACCAAGGCCAATGGCTGCTCATCACCCAAACTGCCCTCGGCGGTGGTGGATTCACCGGCCGCACCGACCACCCAGAATCGGTCTTCTTGGAGTCCGCGTAAACAGCGGGCAAGATTGGTGACGCGGACCACCGGAATCAGCTCAGACGCACCCGATGAGGTCTTTCGGGCCACCTGATTTAAAGGGGCCGAGTGGTCCTTGGGGACGATAACGCAGGCTGCTCCAAAGGCTTCGGCACTTCGTAAACACGCACCAAAGTTATGGGGGTCGGTGACGCCGTCCAAGACCAATACCAACGGATTCTTCAGACCATCCAAAATCACCGGCAATGCGTTTTCAGGCTCCATCTCCCGAGGGCGGGCAAAAGCCAATACGCCCTGGTGATTGGCGTCTGCTGAAGCCAGAGCGTCATCAAAATCCCGAGCCGAGACTTCTTTAATCGCCACTCCGGCAGACTGGGCTTCGCTCCACAACGCTTGGACTCGACCTTCTTTCATGCCAGCGCGGATCCATACGGCCGAAACACGTCCGGTTTTTAACAACACGCGAACTGGGTGAACGCCACTGATCACCCACTGTTGTGGACCCGAAGATCCCTCTTTGCGTCGACCGCGTCCGCTCATTTCTTCCGCTTTCCGCCCTTACTGCCTTTTCCGCCACGACCGTCTTTTTTCGGCTTGGCCGTGCCTTTGCCGGGAATATGACCCGCCTTCAATCGAGAACGAACCGACGGCTTGGCCGACCGACCCGCCGGGGCGCCGGCAATGGCAAAATCAATCCGTCGGGCTTCAAGATCCACCCGAGCGACCGACACACGCACTGAGTCAGCCAGACGATACACTTGTCGTGTGCGCTCTCCAGTCAGGGTATGCTGCGTTTCGCTAAACACCCAATAATCCGGGGGCAACTGCGTCACATGGACCATGCCTTCCACAAAGAGCTCATCGAGCAAAATGAACAGGCCAAATCCGGCCACACCCGTGATCGTGCCTTGGAACTCCTCGCCGAGTTTCTCTCGCATGAATTGGCACTTCAGCCATTGACCGACATCGCGGCTGGCTTCATCCGCCCGACGCTCAGCCATCGAACAGTGCTCACCCAATGCCACCATCCGCGCCATATCAGGCAACCCGTCACGTACCAAGTGGCTTGCGTCATCCTGTGCCCCAGTCTGAATGATCCGTTTCAACAACCGGTGGACGGTCAGATCGGGATAGCGACGAATCGGCGAGGTGAAATGGGTGTAGTGGTCATAGGACAGACCGAAATGACCGATGTCGGGATCAGGGGCGTATTTCGCCTGCTGCATTGATCTCAGAATCATCGCTTGGATCAACGCAAAGTCCGGTCGTTGATGCGCTTGTTCGAGTAAGTTTTGATAGTCACCAGGCTCTGGTTTCTCGCCACCGCCGAGACCCAAGCCCATCGAACCCAAAAACTGACGAAGTGCGGCCAAACGCTCATCCGAAGGCCCCTCATGAATCCGATACAGCGTCGGCAATTTAAATTTCTTCAAACACCGCGCTGCCGCCACGTTGGCTGCCAACATGCACTCTTCAATGAGCTTGTGCGTCTCAAGCCGGACTGCCGGCGAGACCCCTTGGATCTTACCGCGCTCATCAAAGCTAAATTTCGGCTCCACCGAATCAAAGTCCAGAGCCCCTCGGTCTTCACGGGCCATTCTGAGCATGCGGTATAAACTGAAGAGCTGACCAATGTTTTCACCGACTTCAGGCGATTCGAAATGGCTCGACGCCGTCAACTCTTGAATCAAGCCCTTGTGGTCCAAATCCGACGCACCCACGGCGTCCAAGGCATCCTGAACCTGCTGATAGGTGAGTCGGGCCTTTGAACGAAATACCACCTCGTGGAACCGGTATTTACTGACTCGTCCGGTACTGGCGATGTCCAATGACACCGCCAATGCCAATCGATCCACCTTCGGATTAAGTGAGCACAGACCATTAGAGAGCGACTCTGGCAACATCGGGATCACTTCACTTGGGAAGTAGACCGAAGTACCGCGCTGAATGGCTTCCTGGTCCAGTGGCGAACCCTCAGTGACATAATGCGCCACATCGGCAATCGCTACCCACAACGTCCATCCGGACTTACCGCGAGGGACTGCGCAGACCGCATCATCAAAATCACGCGCATCGGCGCCGTCGATGGTGACAAACGGGAGATCGCGTAAATCCAAGCGTGTCTCTGCGACCTTGGGGTCAATCTCATCGCCACAGGCGGACGCCTGAGCTAAGGCGGCATCTGAAAACTCATAAGGCAGATCATGAGCGCGGACGGCGACCTGGACTTCGATGCCTGGATCCGACGCAGCGCCCACAATATCCACCCCGTGCCCCACCGGCTGCCGGTTGTGCGCCGGGTGGCTGTCAATCTGAACCACCACATACTGACCAAATTTCGCGCCATTCAATCCCGCATCGGGCACCAGCACTTCATGCTGGAATCGATCGTCTTCAGGCGTCACAAAATTAATCCCCGCCTGCTCTCGCAAACGGCCGATCAATCGCTCTACTTTCCGCTCAAGCACTTCAACGATGCGTGCTTCACGTTTCTGACGAGAGGCGCGCGACGGTGGCATGGCCGCAACTAAGACACGGTCTCCGTGATACACCTTCCGCATCTGGCGGTCGTGCAAATACAAGCTCTCCGAACCGTCTTCCGGCTCAAAAAATCCAAAGCCGTCACGGTGAGCCACCACACGACCCGATAGTAAACCCGCGCGGTCAACCAATACGTAGCGGCCGATGCGGTCAGCAATAATTTGCCCATCTCGAGTCATCGCCGAGAGCCTTGCGAACAGCCCATCTCGGTGCGCCATCGAGGTCTTTGTGAGCGCCACCAACTCATCAAATTCAAGCGGGCGTCCGGCTTCCTCCAGAAGCTCCATCAACCATTGTCGCGATGCGACGGGACTCTCGTAGCGAGAGGCTTCAGCGTCGCCATAGGGATCAGACATAGTTTCTCCTTTCAATGCCTGCAATAATGGCCGTCGAACCTTCGGAAGTCACGCATTGACCGCGAGTTGCGATGAGCAAACGGAAATTGACACGTCAACAGGCGTGGCGAATTGAAAAAATTCAGAAAGAACGCCTAGACCGCGCCGCCCGGCATAAAACCGAAGTGGAATCGCTGTTGCAGGAAGGCAGTCTCAGTTCTGAACAAAACGGACGCATCGTCGCGCGCTTTGGAAAACAGGTGGAAGTGGTGCCGGTCGATGACCTAGGCCAGCCTGCAGGCGAACCCATGCGATGTCACCTGCGAGCCAATCTCACCACCTTAGTCACGGGTGACCAGGTGGTGTTTCAAAGCGCTGAAGACACAGCGATCGTAACCGCCTGTGAGCCCCGCCGAAATGTCCTCGAACGACCCGATTCACGGGGTGTCATTAAAGCCATGGCGGCGAATATCGATCAAATCGTAATTGTCACAGCGCTCGAACCCGAGCCCCAGCCTGAAGTCCTCGATCGATATTTGGTGGCGACCGAAGTGGCAGAGATTCCAGCACTGATCGTGATCAATAAAGTCGATCTGATGCGCCAATCTGAAGCGCACCAGACTTTTCTATTGGCGATGCAACGCCTTTATGAACACATTGGCTACACCGTAGTCCAAGCCAGCACCAAAGAGGCCGGCGGTCTCGATCTGCTGACCGCCCATCTTGCCGATAAGAGTTCGGTAT
>CAJXXD010000097.1 GCA_913062835.1 uncultured Gammaproteobacteria bacterium | reverse complement strand
GGGCGAATCATGTCGATCTAACATCCTTAATCGCGTCCAATATTCGTTTCATCGAGACTTTATCGCCCCGTTTCAACGACTGAGCAAAACAGAGTACTCGAAACTCCTCAATTTGCCATCGGATCGCCAATAAATTTGGATCCTGATGCTCCCATTGCTCGGGGGCATTCGGCCAATCCTTTTGCAACTCAGACCACAAACTGTCTACATCTTTTTGCCACTGAGCATCCAATAGCAAGCGACCCGACAGCTTTTCAAGCCGCATTTCAACGCCCTGGATCCAGCGAGGAAGATCACTCCAACGATCTGGCGAGACTTTCGTTATGGGGTCGTCTAAACGAGCGAGGTCCTGATTCATGGCGGTGATCGCTGGAATCCAAGCAGGCGGAATTTTTCCAGTGAGGCGCTTCCTGAGATTCACCAAGCGGCTCGACGCGTCAATCAAGGCCATGGCGATTTTCGACGCATAGTCGACGACTCCCTCGCGCGCACGGAGTTTTAAAGCATTAAACGCAGTTTCTGTTCGTACCTCGCTGAGATCAGTATCAAACAGCAATCCCCTTATCACTAAGGGATCTAAGGTTCGCTCAGATTTAGGGTCAGCACCCCAAAGCACACAGGCTTTTTGATAGTTGGGTTCTTTGGCATGAAGCCAACGGAATTGCTCAGCGGTTTGTTCCACCAACAAATGCGCCACGGCCCGACCGTGATCAACCCGCGCAGCGATTGGGTCAAATTGCACGCACTCAACAATTCGTCCCCCCTCGATCTTGAGGCCGGGATAGCTTTTCAAACTCACACCGGTTGACTGTGTCTCCTCATATTCCGCAAAGGCTTTACCACTTGGCCAATCAGACCAGGGTGTGCTCATGACAGGCGTTTCAACCTGAACCCGGTCTTTTAAACGATCCTGTAAGGCACGCAAGTCCCGATCTGCGTCCAATACCCTGCCATCTGGAGTAACCACCTCGATACGAATCTTCAACCGATCTGCAACAGCCTCTCGTGGCCATGCGTCGGGAGCGACCTGGATGCCCGTTCTGTGACGAATCAGACGTGCCAACCCATCCGTTAAACTCTCTTTCTGTGCATCCACCATGGGAAGCGCTTGGGCGACAAAATCTGGAATCGGTACCAATTGCCGGCGGACC
Organism: uncultured Gammaproteobacteria bacterium; assembly: GCA_913062835.1. Taxonomy (GTDB): domain Bacteria; phylum Pseudomonadota; class Gammaproteobacteria; order Pseudomonadales; family Litorivicinaceae; genus HIMB30. The sequence continues at coordinate 3,824 of CAJXXD010000097.1, read as the reverse complement.
TGTTTCGGTAGGCCCCGAACCAAGGCTTCGGCCTTTTCGCTCAACGCGCCAGGAACCGTCCATTCTAATTGCGCCGGATGCAACTGCATTAGCGCGCTCAAAGGTACTTTGACCGCCACGCCGTCGTCTTCAGCACCCGGCTTGAACCGATACTCCGTTGGCAATTCAAGGTGTCCCAGTGCGATGCGCTCAGGAAATAAACGCGGGTCGGCTAAACTCTCGGGCGATCGAATGACATCGGACAAACTCAAATTCAGCCGTTCTTTGTCACGTGCACTAGCACGCTTCCACCAATCCCATAATCCGCGCTGATCAAGCACCTTTGGTGGAATCCGCTCATCAAACCACCCGACCAATTCATCGGGCTCGAGCAATGCGTCGGAACGCCGTAACTTCGCCTCAATCTCTGACGCTTCTTCAAAAATCGCACGGTTATGGTCCATAAAAGGAAGAGTGCGATTAAATGCCCCAGCAATTACACCCTCGCGAAGAAACAAGCGCCTCGCTTCATTGCGATCGTATTGCGCCAATCCGGTCGTTTGCTTCGCAATGAGCGTCAGACCAAACAAACGCGAAGACTGATAACACAATGCTCTCCCCTGCCGTTTTGACCAGTGGGGCTCACTTTGACTGTATTTCAGCAGTGAGGGAACCGCCTGAATGACCCACTGCGGATCGATTACCGCAATCGTCCGCGCCACCACACGGTGCGTCTCAACCAGCTCTGCCGCCATCACCCACGGGGGCTTGCCAGCCACAGAGCCCTTCGGGACGCGGAATCGACGATTTCGGATACCGAGGTAGTCTGTCTCCTCCCGCCGCCCAATTTGAGTGGCGAACCCAGTCAACAGTGCAATGTGCAAGCCGACCCGATCGAGTGGAGCATCGGCGTCATTCTGGCCTTGATCTTTAAAGCAGTTGACGATCTGACGATGAGTTTCTCGCCACTCTCTGACCCGTTGCGCATGTAAATGATGATCTTGGCACCACGCTCTAAACTTCGAATGAGATAACTCTTCGCGTGCTGCTTCAAGCCGACGCCACAGGTTGAGCCAAGTAACGAATTCGGATTGGTCATCCGATACACCCGGCATTTCAAAGCCAGCTTCTCTGGGATCTTGAATGGATAAAGCCGCAGCGATGACGCTGACTTCCCAAAAAACCTTTCGATCCACGGCAGCCAGGAGCATCCGTCCGATTCGTGGATCCAAAGGCAATCCTGCCACACGCTTACCGAGAGCCGTTAAGCGCTCGCCTGATATCAACCCCAATTCTTTAAGTTGATTGTATCCATCACGCACCATGCTTGCGTCGGGCGGGTCGACAAATGGAAATACCTCCGGATTCCCAAGGCCAAGATCTAGGCATTGCAATACCACAGCCGCCAAATTGGTCCGTTGGATTTCAGGATCTGTGAACTGCGAGCGAGATTGAAAATCGTCCTCGGAATACAACCGGACACACACACCGGGTTCGGTTCGACCACAACGACCAGCCCGCTGATTGGCACTCGCCTGACTAATGGCTTCGATCGGGAGGCGCTGCAAACGACTGCGTGGCGCGTAGCGACTGATCCGAGCAACGCCCGAATCGATCACATAGCGGATTCCCGGAACCGTTAAGGAGGTCTCTGCGACGTTAGTGGCCAGAACAATTCGCTGCAAACCTGAAGACGTCGGCGAGAAGATCCGCTGTTGTTCGTTATTTCCCAGTCGCGCATATAAGGGCAGAACATCGAGTCGATCAATGGCGGCTCGTCTCAAAAATTGCGACACCTCGCGAATCTCTCGTTCACCGGGTAAAAACACCAAAATATCACCCAACCCCTGCCCCAGCTCGCGGTCTCTTTGTCTCAAGCTTTGAATCTGGCGAACGATCGCTTGCGCCCATTTAGTGCCATCGATCGCCTCATTGGCCATCTCACTCATCGGGGCATAGCGGAGTTCAACCGGATAGGTTCTACCGGAAACAAATATCACAGGGGCTTGATTGAAATGCTCGCTGAACCGCTCGTAGTTGATGGTCGCCGAGGTAATGATGACTTTCAGATCCGGTCGCTTGGGAAGAAGCGTTTTGACGATACCTAATAGAAAATCGATGTTTAACGAACGCTCGTGCGCCTCATCGATGATGAGCGTGTCATATCGGGAAAGAAGGGGGTCTCCACGAAATTCGGCCAGCAACAAACCATCGGTCATCAACTTAATAGCTGTTCGCTCACTGACGGCCTGCTGGAATCGAACCTGATAGCCACACAGGTCTCCCAAGGCAGATTCGAGCTCCTCAGAAATGCGCGCAGCCACAGAGCGCGCAGCCAAGCGCCTTGGCTGTGTATGCGCAATGCTCTTGTCTTGGCCTCGACCTAAAGCCAAGCACAGCTTTGGTAACTGCGTGGTTTTTCCAGACCCCGTCTCACCGACCACCACGACCACTTGATGATCGTTTATGGCGGAAGACAACTCGTCTAAGGCATCCGTGACCGGTAGATCGGGAAACTTAAGCGATACCCGCTCTTCGGGTATGCGAGGATGGGGGCAGTCAAGTCGCCGTTCAGTCATTCAGCGCCCCATCGTGTCCGGACTTTTCAGAACTGAACAAGTGTGCAACTCTCCATGTGAAACTGGTTTGGATAACGATGAAGACAACTCTGCCCTCAGACAAGATGCCTCTGGCCGCGGTTCATGCCAAGGCCCATCTCGCGTTCCTTAGCCATGATGAAATTGACCGTCTCATTCATCAATCGGACCGCGGATTGTACCCTTTGATTCGAAACTGTGCGCTGGCGGTATTAAATAGCGGCACCGACAGCGACGACAGCTTGGCGTTGTTTGCCAAACATCCTGATTTTGAAATCGAATTCAACCGACATCCACGCGGGCTCCAGCTGATCCTTCATAATGCGCCCATATCCGCTTTTGTGGATGATCAACTGATTGAGAGTATTCACCGCCATCTGTTTTCAGTGTTAAGAGATCTTATTTATGTCAGAAACCTACACCCTGAGCCTCAGAGCCTACAGGGCAAAGATGCCACCAATCTAATCTTCCAAATCCTGAGGAATGCCCATGCATTGACTGGCGAGAACGACCTTTCAATGGCCGTTTGCTGGGGCGGACATTCTGTCAATCAGGTCGAATATGAATACAGCAAAGAAGTCGGACGCGCTCTGGGATTGCGCCGTTATGACATTTGCACAGGCTGTGGACCCGGCGCCATGAAGGGACCCATGCGGGGAGCGATGTACAGTCATCGTCGTCAGGGCTATACCGCTGGTCGGTTTGTAGGCATCACCGAGCCGCAAATCATTGCGGCCGAGCCCCCCAACGGAGCAGTCTCTGAGCTGGTCATCATGCCAGATATTGAAAAACGCCTGGAAGCCTTTGTTCGGATCGCCCACGCACTCATTATTTTTCCAGGTGGCGCAGGCACGTTTGAGGAGCTCTTATATCTCATCGCAATCTTGCTCGATCCCGCCAACACATCCGATCCCATCCCAGTGGTGTTAACTGGCCCTGCCGATTCCGCACCCATCTTGAACGCATACACAGACTTTATTCGGCAAACGCTCGGTGACCAAGCACTTGAACGCATCCGCGTCATCATTGGAGATGCGGATGGCGTCGCCCGCTACGTCGCCCAGCAAAAAGAAGCCCTCAAAGTCCATCGTTTGCAGCAAGACGATGCCTACTATTTTAACTGGACGCTGACGATACCAGCCACACTTCAACAGGGTTTTGAGCCCACCCACGAGAACATGGCTCGGCTTGACTTGGGACTCGATCAGTCACCTGAACACCTTGCGGCTACCCCCCGAAAGCTTTTTT
>CAJXXD010000096.1 GCA_913062835.1 uncultured Gammaproteobacteria bacterium | reverse complement strand
TCGCGCTGCGGTTGAAGAAGGCGTCGTAGCCGGTGGTGGCGTGACCTTGATCCGTGCACTGCAGGCGATTGGCGACCTGAAAGGCGACAACGAAGAGCAGAACGTGGGCATTCAGATCGCAAAGCGTGCGATGGAAGCGCCTTTGCGTCAGATCGTGACCAATGCCGGTGGCGAAGCCTCAGTTGTCGTAGATAAGGTCAAGCAGACCTCTGGCACTGACGGGTTTAACGCAGCCACAGGCGAATACGGTGACATGATCGCAATGGGTATTTTGGACCCTGCGAAAGTGACTCGTTCAGCGCTCCAAGCTGCAGCGTCAGTTGCGGGTCTGATGATCACCACAGAGTGCATGATCACTGAAATCAAGGAAGATAAGCCTGCGATGCCTCCAATGGATCCAGGCATGGGCGGCATGATGTAAGCCGATCCCTGTGATCGAAAACCCCGAAGGCATCCGCCTTTGGGGTTTTTTTATGCCTCTTGGCAGGCGCGGCAGCGGCCCTGGATCTCGATGGTTTGATTGGATACAGGGGTGAAGTTGTCGTCGTTAGGTAACACCATAGCAGTTGAGGTGTCACAGGCCTCGACCACCTGATGGCAGTCAGTACAGGTTTGTAGCACATGGATGTGATGATCATGGCGGTCTTGGCATAGCAAGTAACTGCTTGACGAGTTGAGCTTGTGCACCACCCCGAGGCTGACCCAGAAATCGAGAACACGGTAGATCGTACTGATATTGAAGGCATGGCCATCGGCATTGAGCTGTTCTTGAAGCGCATAAGCCCCCATGGGTTGCCCATTGTCCGGCAGTGCTTTGAGAACCGTGAGCCGCTGAGGCGTCAGTGTTTTATGTGCCGCTTCGCACTTGGCCTGCAGGTGCGTTTTATCGGTCGCCATCGGCATTGGGAACCACCGGGATCAGAGATTCATCGAGTTTCAACGTTTCGACCTCAATATCAACCAGTGTGTAGCCGCTATTGGCTAACTCGAATTCTTGAAGCCCCACTGACAAACGCCCTCTGACCACGATCGGTTGGTACAAATCACGTAATTCGGTTGGGCTCTGTCCGGCATCAACCATGAGGGTTTGATTCAGTGGGGGCGGGGGGACGTGGATGCATTGCCCCGCTTCAGGCACCAATAAGAATTGAGACACGTTTTGGCCTTGGGACTCTAGAGGCACCATAAAGCCAGCCAGCTCAATGGTTTGCCCTTCAAGTTCGGGGTTGAGTGCTTGGCCGGCTCGGTCGAGATTGGCTTGAAACGTTGGGTCGAACATTAAATCGAACGAAATGACATCGGGCAAGAAATCGTAGGCGCCTGCTGGAATGAGGCTGTCCCAGTTGTCGGCCCAGCGATCAAAGTCGGCAGGCGTGGGCTCTCGCTCCATGGCCATCAGTGACCAAGCAACTAACAGACCGGCTGCGACCTTTGAGACATCTTTGATTAGGGTCAATCGAGTAATCCTTGTTGCAGTGATCGACGATACACCATGATTGCAGGCCACAGACTCGACAGCAATCCTGCAAAAATAACGGCGCTCAGCGTGATTGCTTCTGAGCTGGTGAGAAATGCGATCTCAGGGATGATGCCGAGTGCTTCAGTCAAAGGTTCGGAAGCCAGTGCAGTGACAGCCGTAAGGACGCCTAAGGCAGCGAGGCTCGATAGGACGCCAATCGCAAGTGCCTCGAGCATCACCCAGCTCGCAAGATGCAGCGGTGTGGCGCCGACGGCTCGCAGAATGGTCATTTCACGGGTACGGGCATCGAGCCCCGTGAGTGTCATGGTAATCAAGCCGATAAGTGCTATGACGATGATCATGCCGCTAAGGAACTGAAAGACTCGATCCACCATGCCCACAATCGACCACAACTCCGCCAGGGCGACCCCAGGGATGACTGCTGAGATCGCTTCTTCGGGGTAGGCGGCTAAGTCGCGCATCAACTGAAAAATGCCAAGCTTGGATTTCAGTCCGACGTAGGCGGCGGTCACAGTTTTAGGCGTCAGTGCATCAGGTGGCAGTTGGTTAAGGTCGAGATTATCGAGGCTGAAGACGCGCGACCCACTTTGCCAGCCAAGGTGAATGAGTTCATAGCCGTCGAGCCCGACAAACACCGCGCTGTCATTGGGGGTGCCGGTCGGTTCAAGAATCCCGGTGACGGTAAAGGTGAAATCGTCGTGTGTTTTGCCAAGGCCTTGTCCTGAGCCGTGCGTCAGGTAGAGCTCGGTGCCTAGGGTATACCCTAATTTCTCAGCGACCCGAGCGCCGAGGACCACCTCGTTGAGGTCTGCAAAGGGTTTGCCTTCGGCGAAGGCTAGGGGACGGTCCCCGGCGTATCGCACGTGCGCAAAATAATCGACGGTGGTGGCGATCACCCGATGGCCTCTGTGACTATCCCCTAAAGCAATGGGCACCAACCAGTCAATTTCAGGGCGTTTTGAGACCGCCTCGACGGTTTGCATGGTGATGTTATTGGTCGGTCTCCCAAGGTGAAAGCCGGTGTAAAGCACCAACTCAATGCCCCCTGAGCGAGGCCCGATAATTAAATCAACGCCACTGATGCTTTGTGTAAATCCATTCTCAGTTGCTTTCTGGATACGGTCGATGCTGAGTAGTAAAACCAATGACGCAGTGAGTGCCACGATGACTAGAATCACAGGTAAGGCGCGAGCGCGAAGCGAGGCAAGCGCGAGGGTCATCATGTGGGTGTCGCCTCAAGTTCTATCACCCGATCAAACCGCTCCCGGAGGCTGGGATCATGACTGACCATTAATACGCCTTGCGTGGTGGTGTCGAGGCTTGTGAACAATTCGTCAATAAAGGCGTCAGTCGACTGAGGGTCGAGTGCGGAGGTGGGTTCATCGGCAATGATCAGCTCGGGTGTGCCGAGGAGCGCGCGGATGACGGCAACTCGTTGCTGTTGGCCAATGCTCAGGTCTTTCGCCTTTGCCTGCAGGTGGGTAGCGGACAGACCCAGTGTCTGCCCGAGACGGGCTATTTCAGACTCGAGATTGACAATATGTTTCTGTCGAGTCTTGGAAAATCGAACGCCGAGACCTGCATTCGCCTCAGCGCTTAAGTAGGGAATCAGGTTTAAGGTCTGGAAGATGACGCCCATGTGATCCGCGCGAAGCCGATCTAGACCTTTTCTCAAGGCTCCCCGGTACGACTGAGCCAGGAGGCAAATGCTTCCGGTCTGAACAGGCAATACCCCGGTAATCAGATTCAACAGGGTGGATTTGCCGGCGCCTGAGGGACCCACCAATAGGACCCGCTCGCCAGAAGAGACATTAAAATCAGGGAACGCGATCGTATCCCGTCCGGGATAGCGATGCTCCAGTCCTTTAATATCCAATATCACCATGTCAATTCAGGCGCACTCTCAGTCAGTTCGGATGAAATGGCCTTTGATCCAATCAAACCTTCGATCTGAATTTTTTCAAGTTGTGAACCATAGGTTTCGAACGCGTGGAATTCAATGGAATTCAGGTTGTTGGGCTGTTGACAGGTGAAGGTGTACTGAAGGATTGCATCCTGATGCCCAGCATGGGCTTCTTTATCGGCGTCGTGGTTATGGTGGTTTTCGGTGACATCTTGTAAGACGCCTTCAAATCCGGTCCGGGCGCAGTTCGCGGCACTGGGCAGATGGAATAGGGCTTCATGGTTTTCCAACTGGCCGATGGCCGCCTCACGCCGTTCCACCTTGGCATGGTCTTCAGCATGGTCGTCGTGCTTGTGGTCATCGTGCTTGTGGTCGTGATCGTGATCGTGATGACCATATTTCTCGGCACCGTCAAGCTGGCCCGCCACTAATTGGTAGGTGATTTCGAGGGTCTGACCCTCCAAAACCATTTGTACAAAATTAACCCCGTGCACGTGGGCGCCGGCATGGCGAACTTCACTCGCGATGGCGGGCGATCCGAAAAGGGTGAGGCCTAAGAGGGTGAAGGATAGTTTGCTCACGATCTGCTCCTTACAAATTTTGCAATAATATTGCATAGGAGCGATGTGCTGACAATGTGCGTAAAAAAGCCCGCCGAAGCGGGCTTTTCAGGTTAGGCAGCAAATTGCTCTGCGACATAATCCCAGTTTACGAGTTCCCAGAATGCCTTTAGGTACGCTGGGCGCGCGTTTCTGTAATCAATGTAATAGGCATGTTCCCACACATCGCACGTGAGCAACGGGGTCTTGCCGTCAGTCATTGGATTGCCTGCGCCAATGGTGGACGCCAACTCCAATTCACCGGCAGCATTCTTAACCAACCAACCCCAACCAGACCCGAAGGTGGTCACGGATGTTTTGGTGAATTCTTCTTTAAAGTTTTCGAATGATCCAAATTTGGCATTGATCGCGTCTGCCAGTTCGCCTGTCGGCTCGCCACCACCATTGGGTGAGAGGCAGTGCCAGTAAAAGGTGTGGTTCCATACCTGAGCGGCGTTGTTGAAGATTCCGCCTGACGAACTTTTGATGATGTCTTCCAGAGACTTACCTTCAAACTCGGTACCGGGCACCAGGTTGTTCAGGTTGTCCACGTAGGTCTTGTGGTGTTTCCCATGATGAAACTCGAGAGTTTCTTCTGAGATGTGGGGTGCCAGTGCATTTTTGGCATAGGGTAAAGTGGGCAGTTCAAACGCCATGAAAACCTCCAAAACGGTAATGCGAAGGGAAAGTTTGGGGCGTCTGTATGACAAATCAATGTTTTCTTGGTCTTCCTACTTCGTTTTATCAACTGATTGGTTACACTCTAAGGCGAATTTGGATGAGTCATGACCCGTAAAGAACCACAGTTTAACGACGACGCTAGCGCGGCCATCCTCACAACTCCGCCCTCAGAAGCGCATGTGAGTGAGCCTCCCAAAACCGATGTGCCGGTTTCGCGAACTGCCACACCTTGGTTGTTATGGTTCTTGGTTGTGATCAGTTTGGCGCTTTCATTTGGTATGGCGTTTTTTGGCTTGGATGAGGCGGGTCGTTATCAAG